>CALZFJ010000077.1 GCA_945645715.1 uncultured Prevotellaceae bacterium
AATATCATGTAGCTCGCTATCATCTCATCGATGTGCGGACGTATCTCCGCAGTCACCGCAGTGAGTATGCGCACTATCTCACGGTGCATCTCCCCCTCAAGCTCGCGTATGGTGTTGTTCGCCTCCACAATCTCTGCCGGCTCTATGAAAATGGTCTTTCCCGTCGCCGACTCATCATGCACAATTCCGCGTATCTTACGCTTGTTCATCGGCGCTACAGGTATCACGAGGCGTCCGTCGCGTATCGACGGTGCAGCATCTTTCTCGATATATCCCGCCTGACGTCCGTCGCCAAGTATTCTGCGTAATATTCCGTTGATGCTCGATGTAGTCGAAGCAATTCTCCGCTTGATTGCAAGCAGCTCGGGCGACGCGTTGTCCTTCACATTGCCAAATTTATCAAGCACGCCGTCAATCTCGGCAATGATAGCCGGGAAAGTAGCCATTTCACTCACCACCTCACTCAGCCGTGGATATGCAGGAGCCTCATCATCACCATTTTTTGCAAAAAAACGCGAAATATCGGCAAGCGTAGTGAGCGAACGTTTCAGGTTGTACAACTCCTGCTCTGTAAGGAACGACCCCACGGCACGCACATTCTCAAGCGGCCCCGTAAGGTCAAAATAATAATTCAGCGGGAACTCAACCCCACTGCCTATAATGCTCACAAACTCATTCGTCTGCTCAAGTCGGGCGCACACAGTGTCATAGTCGGCCGAAAACTGCATATCATCGCAGCACGCCACACCAAGAGCGCACAGACATCTATCCTTCAGCAACTTCCTTATCGCTGCGAAGTCCACCTTATTCTCAAAACTCTTCGGATACGTCATAATGTTGCAAAATTAGCGCAAGGCGAGTGAAAAACAAAATAAAAAACTCGTTTTTTGATTTTGTTCTTCCGAGCCGCAGCCTAATTTATCTAAAATTACAACAAACGAGAGCAGAATCAAAAAGAAAAAGGATTTTTCTTTTTATTATGCCGAGTGCAGTCGTAATTTATCCTCTAAATCCTCATTTCTCGCAGCTGAGCTTTCTGCTCAGGCGTAATCCTATAGCTCTCAATGGCTTTCTGTATCGTCTTGTTGTGAACCCACGCATCAAGACAACGGCTCTCCAGAATAGGCACAGTTGCCTCCCACTGTTTCGCCAATGCAGTAGCAAAAAACCACGCCTGCATCATTCGCACATAGTAGTGCTCCGACCGCACCGATGCCACCCATCGCAAATAATCAGCCTCAAAATCCTCATCAAGAAAGTGCCGCATCAGCATCGCCATGCCAAATCGCTTGGTGAATGGCGCCTCAGCTGCAATCCATCGCCTTATGTCGCCCAGCAGCCGCTCCCGCACTGCTTTCTTGCCGAACACTTTCGGCGACAGCAAGTCGCACGTCGCCCAATTATCCACGCACGGCAAAAACGCATCAATAAATGCCACACAGCGGTCATAATCCTTGACACCCATCAGCACCAAGCCATACAGGTTGCGCTCGTCGTAATAGTATTTCCCGATCGCCTCAAGCAGTTTTTCCTCGCCATATTGCTTCACAAGCTCCTTTGCAAGCCCTCGCAGTAATGGAGTGCGCACACCAATCACGGCATCTGCCTCCACACCGGGCATCAGCTTCAGCTGAAATTCCCGGTATTCCTTATCCTGAAGTTCAAATAGCCTCCTCAAAATCTCCTTCCTCGTTATGTCTCTGTCCATTCATTTTTTTTGCAAATATATATAATTAACGAGATTTCTATGTAACTTTGCACTGTAAATATTATAAAACACAAAGAAATGAATCTCATTGAAGCTATCATGGCTCGCCACTCCGTGCGGTCTTACGAAACCCGACCATTGGCTGATGATGTCGTTGACAAACTACAGGAATCTATAAATCAATACAATACCGTCAGCGGACTCCGTATGCAGCTCGTGACAGGTGACCCCGAAACTTTCGACTGTTTCTGGGCACACTACGGCAAATTCACTGGCGTAACCAATTATATTGCAATGGTTGGTGCACCCGATGCTGCCGAACTATGCGGCTATTATGGCGAAAAGCTCGTACTCGAAGCTCAAATGCTGGGGCTTAACACCTGCTGGGTGGGTCTTTCCTACAAGAAAGTACCCGGACGCTACACCATCGCAAAAGGAGAGAAGCTCCACCTCGTCATTGCACTTGGCTATGGCACCACGCAAGGCGTTATGCACAAGTCGAAGACAATCGACAAGGTGTCGAAGTGCCAAGGCGAAATGCCCAAGTGGTTCCGCGCCGGAGTTGAAGCCGCCCTACTCGCCCCCACCGCCGTCAATCAGCAGAAATTTCGCTTCGAGCTTATAGGCGACCGTGTGCGTGCCACTACCGGCTGGGGATTCTACTCCAAGGTCGATCTCGGCATCGCCAAGCTCCACTTCGAGATAGGCTCCGGAAAGCCATCCTCAATCTGGCTATAATACATAAACATAATTACAGAGGACACACAGCGCGTGCGTCCTCTATTTTTTTCATCATCTCCTAAGCACTAAGCGCCTCCTCCGGATTATTTTCCACGCCAATTTCTCGGTTTTTGGGCAAAAATGCACGCTATTCCACCGCAAATTAGTATATTTGCAAATTATTTTGAAAGCATAATTCAGAAAGTTTGCAATTTAGATAAATGGAGAAGACCATAAATATACGCGGCACGCAGCTTTCCTACACCGTAGAGGGTGAAGGAATGCCAGTGATTCTTATGCACGGCTGGGGCTGCAACCACTCCACGCTGAAGAGCATCGAAGCTCAGCTCACGCCCGGTTTCAAGGTCTATAATGTAGATTTCCCGGGCTTTGGCGGTAGCAACGAGCCTTCGGCTGTGTGGGGCGTAGAAGAATACACATCTCTCATCGAGGATTTTGCCCGCCAAGAGCACATCGAGAGCCCAATTCTTCTCGGACACTCGTTCGGAGGTCGTGTGGGCATTCTCTTTGCTTCGCGCAACAAGGTGCACAAGCTTATTCTCGTAGATGCCGCTGGAGTAAAACCACGTCGCTCACTCCGATACTACTACAAGGTCTATTCCTATAAGGCAATTAAGCACGCCCTACTGTTCTTCCTTGGCAAGAAGCGTGGCGAGACTGCCCTAAATAGCTACCGCGCCAAGGTTGGCTCAAGCGACTACTCTAATGCGTCGCCCATGATGCGTGCCATTCTCAGCAAGGTGGTCAATGAAGACCTCAAGAGCGTTATGCCCAAAATCGCTTGCCCCACTCTACTCATTTGGGGGGCAAATGACACCGCCACACCGCTCGCCGATGCCAAAATCATGGAAAAGCTCATTCCCGATGCCGGGCTTGTGAGCTTCGATGGCGTGGGGCATTATAGCTTCCTCGAGAATCCCTACCAATTTGCAGCCGTGCTGAAAAGTTTCCTAAGTAAAGACATGACGAAACAATAAACTATTGATATGACAACACTTATTCTGATAATTGACATATTGTTTGTGATAGCTGCCGTTGCCCTGCTTCTCACCGAAGTGAAATGGGATATGCAGATGATGCAGCAAAATTCCTACCGCAACGAGCGCTTCATCAAGTGGCTCAAAGGCAGCAGCGAATACGCCGGCGTTAGCCGCCTTGCCGATCTCGCTATGCTGGTGCTTGCGCTATCCACTTTCATGCAGTCATGGCCCGTAAAGCTAATTCTCGCCATAGCAATGGCAGTGAAGTGCACTATTGCGCTTAGGAAGAAATATAAGAAGCCGCTCGTTTTCACCAAGCGCGTTCTTCGTCTATACCTCACCGAATGTACCGTGCTACTCGCTGTAGCTGCCCTCGCGGCTGTGATGCGCCAGCTCACATTCGAGGCGGGACTTGTGGCTCTCTTCTTCGCCACTTTCTCCTATGCATTCTCTCTCGCGTTCAACTGGCTGCTTAAACCCGTAGAACGTGCCATCAACAATAGCTTCATCAACGACGCTAAGCGAATCCTCGCCCAAATGCCTCACATGAAGATTGTGGGCATCACAGGCAGCTACGGAAAGACGAGCACCAAGCACTATCTCAACCGCATTCTCTCTGAGAAATATTCAGTGCTGATGACCCCGGGCAGCTTCAACACCCCTATGGGTGTGGTCCGCACCGTGCGTGAGATGCTCCAGCCCTATAACGACCTTTTCATCGTGGAAATGGGCGCAAAAAACATTGGCGACATCAAGGAAATCTGCGACATCGTGCACCCTCAGATGGGCATTGTCACAGCCGTAGGCGAGCAGCACCTTGAGTCTTTTAAATCGATAGAAAATGTGCAGCGCACCAAGTTTGAGCTAATCGATGCTCTGCCTGCCGACGGATTTGCCGTACTCAACGATGATTTTCCCTACGTTGCCAACCGCAAAGTCGATAACGTCACAGCTCGCCGCTACACCGTAGCCCCCAAAAGCACAAGCGACTATCACGTTGAAAACATCACATACAGTGCAGCCGGCACTCAATTCACAATAGTGGGCGAAGGCCGGAGTATAGAGCTTAGCACTCGTCTCGTGGGTGAGTGCAACATCTCCAACCTTATGGCTGCCGTCATCATGGCTCTGCACCTCGGTGTCGATGAACAGAAGATTAAGTATGCCGTGAGCCGCATCGAGCAAGTGGAGCATCGCCTCAACGTGAAGCGCACTGCTTCGGGCATCACCATCATCGACGATGCTTTCAACTCCAACCCCGACGGCTCGCGCATGGCTCTCGACGTACTTGCCGGAATGAAGGGTGGCAAGCGCATTGTCATCACTCCGGGCATGATTGAGCTTGGCTCAAAGCAGGAGTATTTCAATGAACTTTTCGGTGAGCACATTGCCGAAACTGCCGATGTGGCTATCATCGTGGGACAATACAACCGCGACGCTATCCTCAAGGGTATCAACAAGAAGGATATGAACAGCGCTAACGTACACTCTGTCACCACTTTTGCTGAAGCACAGAAGCTTATGCTCAGCTTTGCCCAAGCGGGCGACACCGTGCTCTACGAGAACGACCTCCCCGATTCTTTTAAATAACTGATAATCAATAACTCAACTTATAATAAACGATAAGAATATGAAGACTAACATTGGAGTATTTTTCGGCGGACGTTCTACCGAACATGAGATTTCAGTGATTTCGGCATCGCAAGCAATGCATGCCATCAACCGCGATAAATACGACGTTACACCAATATACATTTCCAAGCAGGGCAAGTGGTACACCGGCGATGCACTCTTCGACGTCGCCAACTACCGCGACATCAACTCTCTCCTCGCAAAGTGCCAGGAGGTGTATATGCGTCCTATCTACGACGATTACAACCTCTACAAGACAAAGAAGCCTCTTTTCGGAACCGATGTGCTCACTCGTCTCGATGTGGTGATTCCGGTGCTTCACGGCTCAAACGTTGAAGATGGAATCTTTGAAGGTGTCCTCCAGACTATCGGCATTCCCTACGCCGGCTGCGATGTGCTCGCAAGTGCAAACGGCATGGATAAGATTACCATGAAGATGATTCTTCAGGCTTGCGACATTCCTGTAGTGGATTATGTGTGGTTCACCGATAAGCAATGGTTTGCAAAGCGCGATGAGCTGATTGCCCAAATCGAGAACAAGCTGGGCTATCCCGTTATCGTGAAGCCTGCCAACCTCGGCTCTTCTGTCGGTATAGGCTGCGCCCACAATCGCGAGGAGCTTATCGACAAGGTCGATGCAGCCGAGCAGTATTCCACCCGCCTCATAGTGGAATATATGGTAAAAGATCTCCAGGAAATCAACTGTTCCGTAATAGGCGACTGCAATGAATATCGCATGTCGGTTCTTGAACAGCCTCTCACTTCGCAAGACATTCTCACCTACACCGACAAGTATATGGGCGGTACTAAGGGCGCAAAAGGAATGGCTGCATCGCAGAAGAAGTTCCCTGCCGACCTACCCGACGCCGAAACAAAGCGCATTCAGTTCCTCGCCGGTGAGACGTTCCGTGCCCTTTCATGCCACGGCGTCAGCCGCGTTGATGTGATGATTGAGGGCAAGAGCGAGCGTGATGCCTCAGGCTGCCGAAAAATCTTCGTCAACGAGATTAACACCATTCCCGGCTCTCTTTCGTTCTACCTTTGGGAAGGATCGGGCTTGAAGTTCGATGAAGAAATGGAACACCTCGTGCAGCTCGCCCTCAAGCGCAAGCGTGAGCAAGGCATGAAAACCGTCAGCTACGACCAGAATATTTTCTCCCTCGGAGGCGGAATTAAAGGCGGCAAAATGGGTAAGTTAGGAAAATAGCAAAATTTTTAGTAAATTCGCACCGTTTTTCATTGATATATAATTTTATGGATCGTAAATTCAACGAATATAGCAAGTTCAATCTGTCAGACATCAACAAGGAGATTCTGAAGAAGTGGGACGAAGAAAATGTGTTTGAGAGCAGTATCAAGGAGCGCGAAGGCGCACCTTCATTTGTGTTTTTCGAAGGTCCGCCATCGGCTAACGGTATGCCGGGTATTCACCATGTGATGGCTCGCACCATTAAGGACATCATCTGCCGCTTCAAGACCATGAAGGGCTTCCAGGTGATGCGCAAAGCCGGCTGGGACACTCACGGTCTCCCGGTGGAGCTTGGTGTGGAGAAAGCTCTCGGTATTACAAAAGAGGATATCGGCACCAAAATTTCGGTCGATGACTACAATGCCGCTTGCCGCAAGGAGGTGATGAAATACACCAAAGAGTGGGAAGACCTCACTCACCGTATGGGATACTGGGTGGACATGCACAACCCTTATATCACCTACGAGAACAGCTACATCGAGACTCTTTGGTGGCTACTCAAGCAGCTTTACAACAAGAATCTTCTCTACAAGGGCTACACCATTCAGCCCTACTCCCCGGCTGCCGGTACGGGTCTAAGCTCTCATGAGCTTAACCAGCCCGGCTGCTACCGTGATGTGAAGGATACCACTGTTACTGCCCAGTTCCACGTGAAGGATAATGGCAACAGCGTGGTTGAAGCTATCAAGGCTAAGGCTGCCGATGGTTTCAAGGACAACATCTGCATCATCGCATGGACAACTACTCCTTGGACTCTGCCTTCAAACACCGCACTTTGCGTCGGTCCAAAGATCCAATACGTTGCTCTCGAGACATTCAACCCCTACAACGGCACACCTATGGTCTGCATTATGGCTAAGGAGCGCGTAAGCGCCTATTTCGCTGCCGACGGTGCCGAAAAAGACTTTGCCGATTACCAGGCTGGCGACAAGGTCGTCCCCTACCGCGTGATTGCTGAGTTTTCGGGTAGCGAGCTTGTCGGTATTGCCTACGAGCAGCTTTTCCCATGGGTAAAGCCCGTTGACAAAATCGATGACAAGATTGTTATCAACGAAAACGGTTTCCGCGTTATCCCCGGAGACTATGTTACCACCGAAGATGGTACCGGAATCGTTCACATCGCTCCAACCTTCGGTGCCGACGATGCTTTCGTAGCCAAAGCTGCCGGAATTCCGTCTCTTTTCATGATCAACAAGAAGATGGAAACCCGCCCTATGGTCGATTTCACCGGAAAATATTGGCTCATGGACGAGCTCGACCCCGATTTTGTGGAAAATTGCATCAACAAGGATCTTTACAAGGACTACGAGGGTGAGTATGTAAAAAATGCCTACTCTCCCAAATACAATGTCGATGGAAAATACGACGAAAAAGCCGCTCTCAAAGATGAAGACCTCAACATCGTCATCTGCATGCGCATGAAGCAGGCCGGCACTGCTTTCAAGATTGAAAAGCACGTGCACAACTATCCGCACTGCTGGCGTACCGACAAGCCCGTACTCTACTACCCTCTCGATAGCTGGTTTATCCGCTCTACCGCATGCAAAGACCGCATGGTAGAGCTCAACAAGACTATAAAGTGGAAACCCGAGCACACCGGAACCGGTCGTTTCGGCAAATGGCTCGAGAACCTCAACGACTGGAACCTCAGCCGTAGCCGCTACTGGGGCACTCCACTGCCCATCTGGCGCAACCGCGACACTCGCGAGGAAG
>CALZFJ010000078.1 GCA_945645715.1 uncultured Prevotellaceae bacterium
TATGCAAAGCCACGCTTCCGCATAGAAGACCTAACCACCAAGCAGATGGTGCTCGTGTATGAAGGCAACGGAATCAACTGGCACTTCATTCTCACCAGCACTGCCGACGAGCCGGAGCCTGACACTCCTACATTTGGCGGCTACATCTACGACAGTCCGTACAACCTCTGGAAGACTGCAACCTACGCAATGACGTTCTACTACGCTCACGGCGACGGTTGGGAAGGCTATCCCGACGGCAGCCTCGGCTTCGCCGACAATGGTGCTGGCAAGTATGTGGTTACACTCCCCTACGAGTCGAACCAGCAATGGCAGGCTCAGGTAGCATTCCACACCGACATCGTCACAAAGGCTTCGGTAAACTACGACTTCTCAGCCAAGTTTACATCTAATATGGACGCTAAGGGCGTTACAGTGAAGCTCACCTCTGAGGCAAGCGACGACGTATATTACTTCGCCGACCGCATCGATCTCTCAGCCGATGAGACCTACGTATTCTACTACGACAACATGGCCGGTATCGACATCGATGCCGTGAAACTTGTGCTCGACTTCGGCGGAACCGCTGCCGGAACTGAGGTGGAAATCGCCGATATCGTGCTCAAAGACCACGCCAACGACGACGGTGCAGGACACCCGAGCGACGAACCTGCCGACAATGCACCCTACGCCTACGATACCGAGGACAACCTCTGGAAGGCTGTCGATGCCACCGAGTGCGAAATGTTCTTCTACTACTCGCACGGCGACGCTTGGGAGTCATATCCCAATCCTCCGGGCTTCAAGCACAACGGCAACGTATATACCATCTCGCTCCCCGGTGAGACCAACAACCAGTGGCAGGCACAGTGCGCTTTCCTCACCAACCTCAGCTGTGGCGAAGGCGAAGTATATGACTTCGGCTGCATCATCACTCCGAATGCCGACTTGAAGAACGTGACAGTGAAGCTCGTGATGAACGGCGACGACAACACATTCTTCTTCGCCAACCAGGTGAACCTCGATGCCGACACTGAAAACGTAATCAAGTTCCCGGCTCAGGTGGCTCCGGCTGCCATGCCTCGCATCTCGCTCTTCTTCGACTTCGGTGGCAACCCCGCCGATACTGAAATAGAGATTAAGGATATTGTATTCAAGAAAACAGTTCAATAATGAAAAAAACTGTGTTTTTAAGCGTTATCACAGCTTTGATGTCTCTCGTTGCCACCGCTTGTGGTGGCAACGATGAGCCTTCAAACGGAGGGAACTCCGGGAACGCCTCCATTAGCGTCAGCTCCACCTCGATAGTGCTCGACGGCGATGGAAGCTCGGCTACTGTCGATATTACCTCCACCCATGAGTGGGGCGCACAAGCCTCCGACTCGTGGATTAAGGTGAGTCCCAATGCCTCCACCTCATTGAAGGCAACCATCACCATCACCACTGCCGCCAATGTCACCGGCTCTGAGCGCAAAGGTTCGGTGCTGCTCTCGGCAGGTGCTGCACGCGCAACCATCGAGGTAACCCAGAAGGCAAGCGAAAAGGATAATCCCTACGCCTGCCCCATCGGCGACGACTACACCATGGTGTTCCACGATGAATTCGACGAAGGCTCGTCGCTCAACCCCTCACACTGGCGCCACGAGGTGCAGAATGCCGGCTGGGTGAACAATGAGCTGCAGAACTATATCGACGGTGACATCGACGGCAACCCCGTGACCGAGCTGCGCGACGGAAAGCTCCTTATCAACTGCTTCAAGTATAAGGGCAAAATCTACTCCGGACGCGTGTATGCCAACGATGCCACAGGCTACAAGTATGGCTACTTCGAGGCTTCAATCAAGCTGCCCAAAGGCAAAGGCACATGGCCCGCTTTCTGGATGATGCCAAGCAACAACGACTATGGCAAAAATCCCTGGCCAGGCTGCGGCGAGCTCGACATAATGGAAGAGGTGGGCTGCGTTCCCAATGAGGTGTCGTGCACCATTCACTGCAACAAGTACAATAATGGAGGCACTGCCACCGAGCACTGGAAGAAGAACATCGGCAATGCCGAGAGCGCATTCCACGCCTATGGCATGGAGTGGACAAAGGACTACATCACCTTCTATCTCGACGGCGAGCCTACACTCACCTACCGCAACGACGGCTCAGGTAAAGACCAGTGGCCTTTCGACGTTCCTTTCTATCCCATCCTCAACCTCGCGTGGGGTGGCGCTTGGGGCGGAATGTGGGGCGTAGATGAGAATGCCCTACCGGTGACTATGGAGATTGAATACCTGCGCGTATTCCAGAAGAAATAAATTTCCCCCGAAAGCACCCTGTGCGTGCTTTATACACCTTCTAATAACTAAATCATGGTAAAAAAGAATATTTTTAGTTTGGGTTTAGTTCTACTCGGTTGCTTGGGCGTGGCATTGCTCACCCAAGCAACTGCATGTAGCACTGCCGGCAACACCGAAGCACCGGTGAAACCCGAAGATTTCGTTAGAATCGATCACCAGAACCTCATAAAGCCCAATGGTGAGAAGCTTTTTATCGTGGGAACCAACCTCGGCAACTGGCTCAATCCCGAAGGCTATATGTTTGGCTTCGACAAGACAAATTCAGCCCACTTCATCGACGAAATGCTCCGCCAGATGGTGGGACCTGACTTCACCGATGAATTTTGGCGCCTTTTCAAAGACAACTACATCACCCGCAGCGACGTGGAGTTTATCGCCTCTACCGGTGCCAACACCATTCGCCTGCCTTTCCACTACCGCCTCTTCACCGATGAGGACTATATGGGGCTTAAATCTGCCCAAGATGGCTTTGAGCGCATCGACAGTGTGGTCACATGGTGCCGCGACAATGGGCTATATCTCATTCTCGACATGCACAATGCACCCGGCGGACAGACGGGCGACAACATCGACGACAGCTATGGTTACCCCTGGCTCTTTGAGAGCGAGCAGAGCCAGAAGCTGATGTGCGACATTTGGCGCAACATTGCCGACCGCTACAAGAACGAGACTACAATTCTCGGCTATGAGCTTATCAATGAACCTATCCCGCACTACTGGGAAAACAAGGACTCGCTCAACGCCCTTGTAGAGCCGCTGCACAAGCGCTGCGTGAAGGCTATCCGCGAAGTAGATACCAACCACATCATTCTCATCGGAGGTACGCAGTGGAACAGCAATTTTGCACCATTTAAAGACTCTACCTACGACGACAAACTCATGTACACCTGCCATCGCTATGGCGGAGGCGCAAGCAAGGAGGCGATAAGCCATTTCATCGAGTTCCGCGACAGCGTGGATCTGCCCATGTACATGGGCGAAATCGGGCATAACACCGATGAGTGGCAAGCCGACTTCTGCCGTGTGATGCGTGAGGTGAACATCGGCTACACTTTCTGGCCCTACAAGAAGGTGGACAACTCGTGCTTCAACGCTATCACCCGCCCCGAAGGCTGGGACAAAATAGTGGAATTTGCCGAAGCCGACCGCTCAACCTACGAGAAGATACGCCTTGCCCGACCCAATCAGGAATTGGCACGCAAAGCCCTTCTCGACTTCATCGAGAACTCCAAGTGCGCGAAGTGCATTCCGCAAAAGGGCTACATCGAGTCGCTGGGGCTCACAGTGAAGTAACATCGAGCCACTGGAATCCATAGTGAAGTAACATCAAAACCAACTTAAAGCGCACCCGTTGAGAGTGCGCTTTTTTGTCACAAAAAGCCCCTAATCCAAAAATTCATACTAATTTTTCGGATTACAATCCAAATTCTTATAGTAATTTTTTGGATTATAACCCAAATTATTATAGTGATTTTTTGGATTACAATCCAAATTCTTATAGTGATTTTTCGGATTACAATCCAAAAAATCATAGTAAAATTTTGGATTATCCAAAATTTCACCGTAAATTTGCAGCGTAATCATATGGGAGAAAACACATCTCTCAAGCAACATAACAGATTATGATACAGCGAAAATTGACACAGACAATCAACAATCGCCTCTTCAAAGGAAAAGCGATTATCATTGTGGGAGCACGCCAAGTGGGAAAGACCTCACTTATGAGCAATATCATAAGCCATCACAAAGAGCCGATTTTGAGCCTTAATTGTGATGACCCGGAGGTGCGTGCAATGCTCTCAGGTGTCAATCTCAGCAATCTTAGGCTGCTAATTGGCAAGCACAAAATAGTGATAATCGACGAGGCTCAGCGCGTAGATGGAATAGGACTAACGCTAAAGCTTATCACCGACAACATTCCCGACGTGCAACTCCTCGTCACCGGGTCGTCATCGCTCGAACTGCGCAATCGGCTCGACGAGCCTTTGACAGGGCGGAAATTTGAATATACAATGTTCCCGGTTTCCACTGCCGAGTTGCTCGACACCTATGGACTGCTTGGTGTGAAACAAACGCTCGAGAATCGGCTTATTTTCGGCTCATATCCCGACATAATCACTCACAGCGACGATGCAGCCGAGCTTCTCACAAACCTATCGGGCAGCTATCTCTACCGCGACCTTCTGTCGCTCGACGACATTCGCCGCCCCGTATTGCTTGAGAAGCTACTCGTGGCATTAGCACTGCAAGTGGGCAGCGAGGTATCGTTCAACGAGTTGGCACAGACCACAGGCACCGACAGCAAGACGGTGGAGAAATACATCAATCTACTTTCAAAGTGCTTTGTGATTTTCCAGCTCAGCGCCTACAATCGCAATGTCCGCACCGAGTTGAAGCGCGGGAAGAAAATCTATTTCTACGACAACGGCATACGCAATGCCATCTTGCAGAATTTTTCTCCCCTCAACCTTCGCCAAGACGTGGGTGCACTGTGGGAGAATTTCTTCATCAGCGAGCGCATAAAAGCCAACCACTATGCACACCGCCATGCGAAATCATATTTCTGGCGCACCACTCAGCAGCAAGAGATTGATTATATCGAGGACTGTGACGGCAAAATCGATGCCTTTGAACTGAAATGGAACAAGCGTGCCGCAGCCAAGGCGAGAATGCCCGAGATTTTCACCAAAAGCTACGATGTAGCATCGTTCTCGGCGGTAACGCCCGACAACTACTTGCAATTCCTTATCGACTGACATCAACCGTGCCACGCACAAGCGCCCTAAATGCTGCTTGTGCGTGGTTTTGCGCATGTTTTGCTTGCAATAAAGCACTAAAATTTCTTGATTTTGGGGTTGTGAGCAAAAAAATTTGTAAATTTGCACACTTATATCATTGAAAATATGGCTGAAGAACTCGACAACAACATAATGAATCAACCAGGCGCCGGCTTTGACGACGCTACCATGCCTGATGCTCCCGGCGACTACAACAAGCTGGTGACTCTTGAAGCGCTTGAGCACATTCGCCGCCGCCCCGGTATGTATATCGGAAAGCTCGGCGATGGCTCACAGAGCGATGATGGCATATATGTGCTCCTAAAAGAGGTGCTCGACAATGCCATCGACGAGCACGCTGCCGGTTTCGGCAACGTAATCGAAGTGGAGGTATCAGATGGAGTGGTTTCCGTTCGCGACCACGGCCGTGGAATACCTCTCGGCGATGTCACCAAGGCTGCATCGGTGATGAACACCAGTGGTAAATTCGACACCGAGAGCTACAAAAGCTCCGTAGGTCTGAACGGTGTGGGATTGAAAGCCACCAATGCGCTGTCGAGCAACTTCTTCGTGCAGGCGTTCCGCGACGGGCAATGCGCCTCAGCCACATTTGCCCAAGGCAAGCTCATCAGTGAAAGCGGCATCGTCGAGGCTCCCAAGGGAATGGAGAATGGCACACTTGTGCAATTTGAGCCCGACAATTCCATCTTCCTCAACTATTCCTACCACGAAGATTTCATTGAGATGATGATCAAGAACTACTCGTTCTTGAACACCGGGCTAACGCTTATCTACAACGGCAAGAAATATCATTCGCGCCGCGGTCTTGAAGACCTCGTTAACGAATATATGACCACCGACCCGCTCTATCCGCTAATCCACTTCAAGGACAAGGATATAGAGCTGGTAATCACACACACAGCACAGTATGGCGAGGAGTTCTACTCGTTTGTCAACGGTCAGCACACCACTCAAGGCGGAACTCACCAATCGGCATTCCGCGAGGCTCTGTCGCGCACTATCAAGGAGTTCTTTGCAAAGAATTTTGAGTATTCCGACATTCGCAACGGCATAGTGGCTGCCATCAGCATAAAGGTGGTAGAACCAATCTTCGAGTCGCAGACGAAGATAAAGCTCGGCAGCACGGTGATGTGGGAAGGCGGACCTACGGTATATAAATTCATCAACGACTTCGTAAAGAAGGAGCTTGACAACTTCCTGCACCGCGAGCCAAACGTTGCCGAAGTGATGCTTCGCAAGATTCAGGAGTCGGAGAAGGAGCGCAAGGCAATTGCCGGAGTGACCAAGCAAGCCCGCGAGCGTGCCAAGAAAGTGGCTCTACACAACCGCAAGCTACGCGACTGCCAAGTACACTACAACGATGCCAAGGGCGACAAGCGCGACCAGTCGATGATTTTCATCACCGAGGGTGACTCGGCAAGCGGCTCTATCACAAAAATCCGCGATGTGGAGACTCAGGCAGTGTTCTCACTGCGAGGCAAGCCGCTTAACTCCTTCGGTATGCCGCAGAAAGTGGTCTATCAGAACGAAGAGTTCAACTTGCTTCAGGCGGCTCTTAACATCGAGGGCGGCATCGACGAGCTGCGCTACAACAAGGTGATTATCGCCACCGATGCCGATGTCGACGGAATGCACATCCGTCTGCTCATGATTACATTCCTGCTCCAGTTCTTCCCGGAGCTGGTAAAGACAGGTCACGTGTATATTCTGCAGACACCACTTTTCCGCGTGCGCAACAAGAAGGAAGCCCGCCGTAAGTCGCGTGCCGGCAAGAAAGGTGGCGAAAAGGCTGAAACCTACTATTGCTACACCGACGAGGAGCGTATTCGCGCAATCAACAAGCTTGGTGCCGATGCCGAAATCACCCGATTCAAGGGTCTTGGCGAAATCGACCCTGAGGAGTTCAAGGACTTCATCGGTCCGAATATGCGACTCGACCGCGTGTCCCTGCGCAAGGAGGACGCCGTGAAGGAGATGCTGGCGTTCTACATGGGCAAGAACACCATGGAGCGCCAGAACTTTATCATCGACAATCTGGTAATTGAAAATGAAGAAGACATTACAAAATAATCGCCGTGTGGCACTGTTCCCCGGTTCTTTCGACCCGTTTACAATCGGTCACGAATCAATCGTGGAACGTGCTCTGCCACTTTTCGATGAGATAGTGATTGCAATCGGCGTGAACTACAATAAGCAGACTCTCACCACTGCCGAGGAGCGACTGGCGTGGATTAAAGGCATCTACCGCAATGAGCCGCGCGTGCGTGTAATCTACTACACGGGGCTTACCGTCGATGCTGCCCGCGAATGTGGAGCCACCTACATTCTGCGCGGAGTGCGCATGATTCAGGATTTCGAGTATGAGAAAAACATAGCCGAGACCAACCGCGCCATGTCGGGCATCGAGACGGTGCTGCTCTACACCTTGCCCGAGTACGGGCACATTAGTTCCACCATTGTGCGTGAGCTGGTGAAATACGACCACGACGTGTCGGCATATCTCCCCCGGAATTGCGACCCGAGCCTGATTCCATCGACCTGGAAAGTGAAAAAATAGATTTTTTTGCTATACCCGCGTAAGTTTCAGAGCAACAGGAGAGTCAATATAGATAGGAGATAAATACAATAAAAACATTGATTTTTTATTTAGCGATAATGAGAAAAGGATTATTATTTCTGATTGTTTTAGGAGCAGCAATGATGACGGCAGTGAGCGTTTCTGGACAGAAACAGCTCAAAAAGCTAATCAATGCACAATTTGCAATTAGTCAATTCTATGTGGATAGCGTCAATGACGACCGCCTCGTGGAAGATGCCATAAAGGGTATGCTCAACAAGCTCGACCCCCACTCCACTTATTCCAATGCTACCGAAACCAAGGAGCTTGAAGAGCCGTTGC
>CALZFJ010000079.1 GCA_945645715.1 uncultured Prevotellaceae bacterium
CAATTTCTTGAGCAGGAAGTAGGTGAACATGCCGTGACCTTGCTCGCGATAGGGCTGAGCTGTTTCGTCGCCTTGCGAAGCCGAGAACACCACCACCTTACCCGTAGGCTCTGATGCGCGAGGCTTGATGGCTGTACCGCGTGCGCTGGCAAGCATACCGTCGCCACGCTGAGAGCCGCTGAAGCAAGCGTCCATAAACACTGTCACGCTCGAGACTGGCAGTATTCCAAGCAGCTCATATAGGCGGTCGATGCTGTATGCGCTTTCGGTGTCGTTGGCAATGCCGTCAACCGGGAGCATGTAGGCACTGAAGTCGTGCTCATCGGGCATGCCGTGACCGGCATAGAAGAAAATCACTTTTGCTTCCTCCTTGTGGGCGAGGGCGATGCCCTTGAGGCGTCGCAGCTCCGAGCGTATGTTGTTGAGTGTAGCGTCTTTGGCAAAGCGAATGTTCTTCTCGGGGATTCCGAGAGTGTTCACGCAATATTTGCTGAATGTCTCGCCGTCGTTGATAGCGAAATCCACGGGCGCAATACCATTTGAGTAGTGCTCATTGGCGATAATCACCACGAAAGTGCTTGAATTTACAATGTCGCCTTTGGGGATATTAATATCAACGTCGGATATGATTTTTGCCTCAACAGTCTCATCGGGGGTTTGTGCCACGGGAGCTTCCTCCGGCTGGTTTGAAGCCTTCACTGCGCCTTCTTGTTTAGCCTTCAGGGCAGCAAGCTGGCGGTCGAGGATAGCCTCGGTAGCTGCGAGGTAGGTGTCGTCGAATGTGTTGTATTCAAAAGGCACCATCACTTCACCTTTCTTGTTCACCATTCCGAGCTTACCGCTGCGGCGAGTGATGAAGTGATCGGCGAGCACAGTAGGCTTTATTGCATCGTCAAATTTCTGTCCTTTCTTGTTGATGCAGAAGTATTTTCCGTTTTGCTGCACTTCGGCAATGCCCTGAGAGAACTGAGTGGCATAGTCGTAGTCGGCAGGAATAATGCCTTGACCTGAGGAGTTGATGAAGCCCCACTTGCCTTTCTTTAGGATTTTAGCCATGCCGTCGCTGAAAGAGCGTGCATCTTCATAGGCAAAAGCAATTTTCAGTTCGCCTTTCTTGTTTACATATCCGTAGCGGTCGCCCTTGCGCACCACAGCAAGACCCTCGGTGAAGTCCCAAGCGTCGTCGAAAACGAATGGCATCACCTGATTGCCTTCGGTGTCGATATATCCCCACTTGTTGCCAAGTCTCACGGGTGCTACGCCATCGCTGAAGTTTCCGGCATCTTTATATTTGAAGTCGATTACCGTGGCTCCTGCCTTGTTGATATATCCGAATTTGCCATTCTTCTTCACGCGGCATCGGTCTTCGCGGAACTGCCATGCCACGAGTGCGTGTCCCACTTCCCACATTGGAGCCGGGTCGGTGAGCATTTCCACGCCGAAGCGGTCGCGGGTACACATAGCTGTACCCTTCGATGTGTAGTAGGAGAACGGGTCGTTCTGCCCTTTTGCACCGAAAGCCTCGGGAACATAGTTGTAAATGAGCGGAATCACCTCGTTGCCGTTTTTATCGATAAAGCCCATTTTGTTGTTATACGACACTAAGGCAAGTCCCTCGCTGAAATAGTGCACCTGGTCGTAGTGGGCGGGCACCACTTCTACGCCTTCGCGGTTCACAAATCCCCATTTTCCCTGCACAGTGAATGGAGCGAGGTCTTCCTCGAAGCTGCCAATCCATTCATAGAGGGAATTAATCACAGGAGCACCCTCAAGGTTCACATAGCCCCAGAGTTCAGAGATAGGGTCTTTTTTGCGCACAAGGATATTGCTGTAGCCTGCCTCAGTGGTTTCCTGGGCAAATAGCGATACAGCCATCACAGCACAAACAATAGCTAAAAAATGTTTCATATTGTCGATGTTATCTATTTTTTTGTTAGTTGAATGATTTCAAACAAGGCATTTCTTTACGGCGAAAATTAGCAAAAATTTCACCCTAAAGCACATTCTGAAAGCAAAATTAACTATATCACGCATCGATACAAAATAGGCGGTGTTAATTATTCTTAACCCACACCGCCTATGCCAATAAAGGGTATTTTTTAAATGAAAAATCAGTGGTGGAACATCTTTGCCACCCGTGCCACGCCTGCTACAAAGGCTTCCACTTCAGCCTGAGTGTTATACACTCCGAATGAGGCCCGCACCGTTCCCTCAATGCCCAGCGTAGTCATCAGCGGCTGTGCGCAGTGATGTCCTGTGCGCACGGCAATGCCGAGCTTGTCGAGCAGCATGCCCATGTCGTAGTGGTGGATGCCATCGACGAGGAACGAAATCACGCCGCTTTTCTCCCGGGCAGTGCCGAAGATGCGCATACCGGGGATTTGCATCAGTCCCTCGGTGGCGATGGTGAGCAACCGGTGCTCGTGGGCGGCGATGTTGTCGAGTCCGAGAGCTTCCACATAGTCGATGGCAGTGCCAAAGGCGGCAATATCTACATAATCGGGCGTTCCTGCCTCAAACTTAAACGGCAATTCGGCGTAGGTGGTGCCTTCCCACGACACATGACCAATCATTTCGCCTCCGCCCTGGTAGGGATTCATGCGCTCAAGCAGCGCTTTCTTGCCGTAGAGCACACCCACGCCGGTGGGACCGTACATCTTGTGCGACGAGAGCACATAGAAGTCGGCATCGAGGTCACGCACGTCGATTTTCAAGTGCGGGGCAGCCTGTGCGCCATCTACGAGCACGGGAATGCCGTGGCGGTGGGCAATGGCTATCATCTCCTTCACCGGATTTACGGTGCCGAGCACATTCGACACGTGGCACACCGACACGAAGCGGGTATTCTCCGACAGCAGATTCTCAAATGCCTCCATCTGTACCTCTCCGCGGCTGTTCATAGGCACCACGCGCAGATTGATGCGCTTGTTGCGCTGAATGAGTTGCCAAGGCACAATGTTGGCGTGATGCTCCATTGCCGTCACTACAATCTCGTCGCCGTGGCACAGCGTGTCGCTAAGCGTTGATGCCACCAAGTTGATAGCCTCGGTGGTGCCGCGGGTGAAGATAATCTCCTGTGTGGAAGCCGCATTTACAAAGTTGCGTGCCTTCTCGCGGGCAATCTCCACGCGGTCGGTTGCTTCTTGCGACAGGGTGTGCACTCCGCGGTGCACATTTGCCTTGTGGTTGTAGTACATATCCACAATGCTATCTACCACGCAGCGCGGAGTCTGCGACGTGGCGGCACTGTCGAGGTAAACGAGCGGTTTCCCGTCGATGGTGCGGTTGAGGATTGGGAAATCCTCGCGTATTTTGCTTATATCCAAGCTCATTCCTTCAGTCAATAATTCATTTCTTGTTTCTTAGGCACTTGCCCGAGCACTCGCCGCAATCGGCAAGAGCACCGGCAAAGCGTTTCTCCACGAGGTGGTGCAGGCGGTCTTTTAGTGCCTCGATGCGCACTCCGTCGATCACGTCGCTCATGAATGCCTGCATAAGCAGCGTGCGGGCATCGTGCTCGGGAATACCGCGTGTGCGCATATAGAACAGGGCGTCCTGGTCGAGCTGTCCCACGGTCGCTCCGTGGCTGCACTTCACATCGTCGGTGTAAATCTCGAGTTGGGGCTTGGTGAACATCTTTGCTGCAGGTGAGGCGCACACGTTGCGGTTGCTCTGGTAGGCTTCTACCTTCGGGGCATTCTCGGCAACGAGGATTTTGCCCGAGAAGGCGCCTGTTGCGCGGTCGTCGAGCACATATTTGAATAGCTCATTGCTGTGGCAATGACCCACGTTGTGACCGATGTAGGTGTGGTTATCCACATGCTGTTCACCGCTTGCGATAGCCATGCCCAGGAGCGACGTTTCGGCGTGTTCGCCGTTGATGCTGATGTGATAGCCATTGCGGGTGATGCCGTTGGCAAGTGTGATGCCGTCGATGAGCAGATTGGATCCGGCAGCCTGCTGTGCCCACAGCGTGGAAGCACGGCGCGAAGAAGAAGCTGTGGCTTCGAGGTCGTAATAGTCGAATGTAGCACCTTCGCCGAGGCTTATCTCAATCACCTGGTTGCTGAGGCACTGCACATCGCGGCTCTGGGTGTGGTCGCACACGAGCATTCGCGCCTGAGCACCGTCTTCGAGCACCACAAGTACGCGGCGTACTGCCATCACGGGCTGAGCCACGTTCATGATGTTCACAAGCTGGAGAGTGCGCTCAAGCACCACATTGCGCGGCACATACACGAAGATACCGTCCTGCGCAAGCAGCGTGTTGAGAGCTACTTGTGGGTTGCTTAGCGGAGCAATCCGGGCGTAGTGGCGAGCCACAAGTTCGGGGTGTTCGATGGCAGCCTTGCGCAGCGACGACACAATCACGCCGTCGCCGCGCGAAGCGAGCGTGTCGGCGTCGTGGTGATACACATCGTTGAAAAAGTAGTAGGGCGAAGTGCTCATGTTGGGCACATCGCAGCGAAACGCCTCGGCAGGGTCGGCGGTGAGGTTAACGCGGTTGATGTTCACTCCGTAGTCGGGGGCAAACAGCTCGTTGAGGTCGGTAGTCTCATAGTCCTCATCGCCTTTGCGGGGCATAGTGGCATTTTCGAGAGCCTTTAGCGCATCGGGGCGCAAGGCATTGAGCACCGGAGCCGAGTGGGCATCGATGGCAGAGCCGTAGGCATGGAAAATGTCGGTATATTGTTTTATTGATGACATAATTTCAAAAAATTGAATTCTGAAGCGTTCTCAAAGCACTTAAAAGGTAGTTAAGGAAGAAGCTCAAAAGGCTCTCTTACCTCTTACCTCTTACCTCTAATCCCACTCTCGCTTAATCCAGTCGTAGCCTTTCTCTTCAAGCTCAAGGGCAAGTTCGGGACCGCCGGTCTTCACTATGCGTCCCTTGTAGAGCACATGCACGAAGTCGGGCTTGATGTAGTCGAGAAGTCGCTGATAGTGAGTGATTACGATTGTGGCATTGTTGTCGGTCTTCAGCTTGTTCACGCCACCTGCCACAATGCGTAGGGCGTCGATGTCGAGACCGCTGTCGGTTTCGTCGAGAATCGAGAGGCGCGGTTCGAGCATCGCCATCTGGAAAATCTCGTTACGCTTCTTCTCTCCGCCCGAGAAACCCTCGTTCACCGAGCGTGAAGCGAGCTTGTTGTCGAGTTCCACGATGGCGCGTTTCTCGCGCATGAGTTTGAGGAACTCGCTGGCACTCAGAGGTTCTTGCCCGAAGTATTTGCGCTTGGCGTTGAGCGCGGCACGCATGAAGTTCACCATGCTCACGCCCGGAATCTCCACCGGATACTGGAAGCTGAGGAACAAACCTTCGTGAGAGCGGTTTTCGGGAGGAAGCGCGAGCAAGTCTTTGCCATAAAACTCCACGCTGCCGCCTGTCACCGTGTAGGCAGGGTTGCCGGTGAGTACCGACGAGAGTGTGCTCTTGCCCGACCCGTTGGGTCCCATGATGGCATGCACCTCACCGGGGCGCACCGTGAGGTTCACCCCCTTTAATATCTCTTTGCCTTCAATCGAGGCGTGTAAATCTTTGATTACAAGCATATATTGTTGTGTTTTTTTATTTCTTGGTTATTCTAATAGGAGGGATTAGCCGACGCTGCCTTCAAGGGAGATTGAAAGCAGCTTCTGGGCTTCGACGGCAAACTCCATAGGCAGTTTTGCCATCACCTCCTTGGCGTAGCCGTTAACTATCAGACCGATAGCATCTTCGGTTGAGATTCCGCGCTGGTTGCAATAGAAAATCTGGTCCTCGTTGATTTTCGATGTAGTAGCCTCGTGTTCCACCACCGAAGTCTCATTCTGCACGTCGATGCGCGGGAAGGTGTGAGCACCGCTCGTGGAGCTTAGCAGCAGGCTGTCGCACTGGGTGTAGTTGCGGCAGTTGGCGGCCTTGGGCACCACTTTCACCTCGCCGCGGTAGCTGTTCTGGCTATGTCCGGCTGAGATACCTTTCGACACGATGGTGCTGCGCGAGTTTTTGCCTATGTGTATCATCTTTGTGCCGGTGTCGGCTTGCTGATAGTTGTTGGTGAGGGCAACAGAGTAGAATTCGCCCACCGAGTTGTCGCCCTGAAGCACGCAGCTCGGATATTTCCAGGTGATAGCCGAACCGGTTTCCACCTGCGTCCACGAGAGCTTCGAGAAGTCGCCGCGGCACAGTCCGCGCTTCGTCACGAAGTTGTAGATGCCGCCCTTTCCGTCCTTGTCGCCGGGATACCAGTTTTGCACGGTTGAATATTTCACCTCGGCGCGGTCTTCCACTACAATTTCCACGATGGCAGCGTGCAGCTGGTTCTCGTCGCGCATCGGGGCGGTGCAGCCTTCGAGGTAGGAAACGTAGGCATCATCGTCGGCAACGATAAGTGTGCGCTCAAATTGCCCCGTTTCGGCGGCATTGATGCGGAAATAGGTGGAAAGCTCCATAGGGCAGCGCACGCCCTTGGGGATATACACAAACGAGCCGTCGGAGAACACTGCCGAGTTGAGTGCGGCAAAGAAATTGTCGCGATAGGGTACCACCGAACCGAGATACTTGCGCACCAAGTCGGGATAGTCGCGCACAGCCTCGCTGATGGAGCAGAAAATCACTCCGAGTTCGGCAAGACGCTCCTTGTAGGTGGTCTTCACGCTCACGCTGTCCATCACGGCATCAACTGCAATTCCGCTCAGTCGCATTTGCTCTTCGAGCGAGATGCCGAGTTTGTCGAATGTCTTGCGCAACTCGGGATCTACTTCATCGAGGTTCTTCGGACCCTCTTTCTGCTTGGGGGCAGCATAGTAGCTTATGGCTTGATAGTCGATTTCGGGAATGTCGAGGTGCGCCCAGCGCGGCATCTTCATAGTGAGCCAGTGCCGGTAGGCTTTCAGGCGGAAGTCGAGCAACCATTCAGGCTCCCCCTTCACCTGCGAAATGTAGCGCACCACATCTTCGTTGAGCCCCTTAGGAATCACATGGGTGTCGATGTCGGTTACGAATCCATATTTATAGTCGCCGGTTGTGGCACTTTTGATAATATCCTCGTTGGCATCGCCTGTGTTATTGCTGTCGGCCTTGGGCGACCGGGCGGCGTTGCCGTTTTCGGGATTCATCGGTGCCTCGTCGGCGTTCATCTTGTTCTTGTCGTTATCTTTGTTCATTTGCTTGGAATTTCAGTAATATTGTTCTTGCTGTGCTTTGCAATGAAAGAGCCTGCGCCTATTTCCCGGCTTGGCAGCTTCTCGGCACCGAGCGTGAAAGGCGCCATATCAATAACCACCTCAAAGGGCTTATTGTTCATAGCGTGTGGAGTGGTGAAAGTGTCGCTGTGCGGGCTTATGAGATACCACAGATTAAGCAAGATGCTCAGATAGAGCAAATACTTGAACGAGCAGAAGGCAGCTCCGCCCACCTTGTCTATTACACCCAAGTGCAGCGAATTGACTATCGACTTAATCAGCGTTCCGGCAAGCAGCACGCTGAGAAACACCACCACAAAGAGCACAATGTGGGCTGTGGCGCTCACCGTGACGTCGGCGGCAGGCCAATTGCACGATTCGGGGATTAAGAGCTTCAGCACGTCGGTAGCCCAGCCTCCAAAGAGGTTGCAGGCAACAAGACCGAGCACTATGCCGCAGATGGAGCTGATTTGGCTCACGAAGCCCTTCATCCACCCAATGATGATGCCAAGCACCACCAGCAGAATTATCATTATGTCAATAAAACTCATATTGCGTTATTAATCAAGCAGTTTGTCGTCTTCGTGTTCTCTCTCGGTTTATCCGCCACAAAGGTACAAAAAATTTACGAAAAACGCGCCAAACGTCAGTAATTCATTCCAAATGCCCAAAGTGGAATGACATTGGCATAGCCATATTCAATGTCGTCCTTTACCACATACCCTTCAGTGGCATCAGCTATCTGCTTGTTGCCTTTCTTCTTGCCGCCAATCTCAAAAGTGCGGTTATCTATTGTGAAATCGGAAATGCG
>CALZFJ010000080.1 GCA_945645715.1 uncultured Prevotellaceae bacterium
GAAAGTGATGAGCGAAGGCTTGCAGAAAGTGGCAGGCGACCGTATGCGCAACATACTTTCGGCTATGACCAAAAACCGATTTGCCGGCGTGCTCACCGGTATCCTCATCACAGCGCTTATTCAGAGTTCGTCGGCCTCGACGGTGATGGTGGTGAGCTTCGTGAATGCGGGCTTGATGTCGCTTGCACAGTCAATGGCGGTAATCATGGGCGCCAACATCGGAACCACGTTCACCGCGTGGATTATCTCAATCTTTGGCTTCAAAGTCAATATCTATGCCTTTGCAATTCCATTGATTGGCTTCGCAATTCCCATGCTGTTCTCAAAGAAAAGCAATTATAAATCAATTGGTGAATTTATAATTGGCTTTTCTTTCTTGTTTATGGGCCTCGACTACATCGGACAGAACGTGCCCGACCTCAAGTCGAGCCCCGAAATCTTCGCCTTCCTCCAGGACTATGCCTCGCGTGGGTTTGCCTCGGTGATGATATTCGTGGCAGCCGGCCTGGTGGTGACGATGATTATCCAGTCGTCGGCAGCCACATTCGCAATCGTGCTCATCATGTGCTCCAAGGGCTGGATTCCCTTCGACATGGCCTGCGCAATGGTGCTGGGCAGCAACATAGGTACCACAATCACCCCTATCCTCGCAGCCCTCAGCGGTAACATTGCCGCCCGCAAGGCAGCACTCGGGCACTTCCTGTTTAACTTCTTCGGTACGATATGGACCGTCATAGCGTTCTTCCCCTTTGTGGCTCTCATAGTATGGATTACGGAGCATCTTGGTCAGGGCGACCCCAATGCACTTGTGAGCTATGTGGGCAATCTGGAGCAGACCGACCCCGCAGCCTATCAGGCTGCCCTCGCCGGCACTCTCCCATCGAATAGCGAAGTGATGCGCAACATTCTTCACTTGCAGTTTGCAGTGTCGTTCGGATTGTCAATGTTCCACACCGTGTTCAATATCATCAACCTTTGTGTGATGATATGGTTCACCGATACCTATGTGAAGATAACCAATTTCCTTATCCGCTCCAAGAACAAGGAGGACGAGGAATTCCAGCTCAAGTTTATCTCTCGCGGTCTTCTCAATGCCTCAGAGCTTAATATCACCCAGGCACAGCGCGAAATCCTGGTGTATGCCGAGCGCGTTGACCGCATGTTCTCTATGGTGCAGCAGCTTGTGCACACCAAGAATGGTACCGAGGAGTTCAACAAGCTCTTCAGCCGCATCGAGAAATATGAGGAAATCAGCGACCGCATGGAGATTGAAATCGCCAACTATCTTAACCGCGTGGTCGATGGCCGCTTGAGCTACGACGGTAAGCTGCGCGTGTCGGCAATGCTAAGCATTGTCACCGAGATTGAGAGCATCGGCGACAGCTGCTACAACATCTCGCGCACGCTCGTTCGCAAAGAGGAGGGTCACAGCCATTTCACTGAGGAGCTTTACACCAACATCGACACCATGATGAAGTATGTGAGCGAGGCACTTGCCAATATGCTTGTGGTTCTCAGCGACATTGAGAATGTACATGACAGCGACTTGCTGCGTAACTTCAACAAGGAGCGCGAAATCAACAACTACCGCAACTTGCTGCGTGTGGAGAATATTGAGAACGTGAATCAAAAGAAGTACGACTACCAGTCGGGTATCTTCTATATGGATATCATCTGTGAGGCTGAAAAGCTTGGCGACTATGTAATCAACGTGATTGAGGGTGTGGAGCACCAGTTCCGCAAGCGCCTCGACACCACCCACGCCGACTAAGAATCTATCTCTCTTACGAGCATAAAAACACCACCCGGCCGGTATCGTGCGTAACATCGATTCCCGCCGGGTATTGTTTTGCGTATTGTTGTGTAAGCGTACGAATTAGCCGGGTAAGCATCCGAAACAGGCCGGCTTTTTCGGATGCTTAAATAGCCGGTTGTTGCCGTCATTGGTCGCAATCAGCCCCTCGGCAAGTCGCAGCAGCAAATGGCTGCTGCTTGTTTCACTGCCGGGAGAGGGAGGCTGTGAGGGGAAGTGGTTGAGGGTAAATATGTTGTGGGAAAATTTTTTGACGTTTTTTTGTCGCATATTTGTGAAAATAAGAAAGTTTTAAGTATATTTGCAACCAAATATATGTTACTTATTTAACTTTCTGTTTCTATGTTAACTAAGAAATTTAGGCTATTATTCCTGTCTTGCTTTGCGTTGCTACTTGCGTCGTGCAGCGATGATGTGCTGGATACCGACAATCCTGAGGTTGAAGATGGCTATGTGGGCGCATTGAAAGCAATCACATTGGCTGAAGGCATGGAGGAATTCCGGCAACCTGAGTTTAAGTTGGTGCTTGCCACCGAATCGGGGGCAATCATCACCCGCACAGGCAAGCATAGCCACATTGGTGGGGAATCCCATCTCGCTCTCAACGAGGGACTGAAATCGGGAACGTACCGCCTGCTCTATCTTTCCTACCCCAAGATTGATGAAGAAACCGGGCAAACGGTGTGGCGCGAGTATGGTCTTGGCTGTCGCATCGAAATCGACCGTAGCGAGCTTACTGCCGTTGTGTGCGACACCTACAATCCTACATTCAAGATGTATGGCAGCGGAACTGCCGACGACCCGTTTATCGTGAGCAGTTCCGACAATCTGGAACGCCTCCGCAAGATTGCCAACGACTTCATGAACAACCGTAACCTCACCGACAGCACGCACTTCAAGCAGACTGCCGACATCGACATGGAGGTGTCTTCATTCTACAGCGACAAGCAATATGGCTGGATGCCTATCGGAAGCCAGAACACCTGCCCCTTCCGTGGAATATATGATGGTGGAGGCCATGCTATCACCGGATTGCAGATTTCGCGAACTTCCTCGGGCGGCGTGGGACTTTTCGGATATGCCGATGCTGCTACTTTCTGCAACATCAAGATGAAAGATGCCACTATCGAGGGCGACTTTGCCACCGGCACCCTTCTCGGTGCAGCCGTGACAAAGGGAAGCCGACGCTCCAACACCATGCTTATCAACTGCACCACCGAGGGCGGATATGTGAAAGCAGGCGCAGGAAGTGCTGCGATTGGTGGCATTGTGGGGCTGGTTGACCAAGGTGCCGAAATGCACATCGACAGTTGCTTCAACAAGGGAACCAAGGTGAACGGCTCATATGGTGTGGGCGGAATTCTGGGCGCAGGAGCACTCTTGTCGCGCACCAAGATTCAGAGCTGCGACAATATTGCAGATGTGACATCTGATTTCACCGGCTGTGGTGGCATTGCCGGCTCGTGCGACTCCCTCTATGTGATGAACTGCAACAATCACGGAAAAGTGACAGGCTCAAGAGCTTACAGCACTTCCGACACCGAAAATTCGGGCATGGGCACCGGTGGAATTGTAGGAGGAGCTGGAAGGTCATATTTCTACACCTGCCGTAACTATGGCGAAGTGACCGGGCACACAGGAGTGGGTGGAATATTGGGCAGTACATGCTCCTCACGCGAGCTGCAATACTTCAACAATGCCATGTTCCGCTCATGCGGCAACGAGGCTGCCGTGAGCGGCATCACTTCGGTGGGAGGAATCTGCGGTGAAGCGCAATTCGGCTGCTATGCCGTATATAACACCGGCGAAATATCGTTGTTGCAGTCGTCGGCCGACGCTGTCATTGGAGGCATTGTGGGCAACACCTCGGTATCGGTGGTGCATAATGCCGTGAATGCGGGAAAGGTGAAAGCGTCGGAAGCCGAGTGTGTGGGTGGCGTAGTGGGCAAAACCACGTGGGGCAACCTCATTGCGAGCCAGAATCTGTCGGAAATCACTGCTACGGCTAAGTATGTAGGCGGCATTGTGGCTCTTGCCGGAAGTCAGACGGTGATTAACTACTGCAGCAACTACTATCGCATCTTCAACTATGGCAAAGGCTACACCGGCGGCATAGTGGGCGAGGTGGGCGACCCGCGCGAATGGACCACTATGAACACCATCAATTGCATCATTGGCGGAATTGAGTGCGTACTTGGCGTTGTAGGGCCTACATTGACAATGACAGGCAAAGATTTTCTCAAAGAAAGCGATTTGCTGGGTTTCCTCGCAAAATCAGAGAAATGGCATAGTTTCCATAAGGTGGCACATGTGGTAGAGCTTGCCTTCGACATAAGCACACTTGCCTACGACTGGAGCGCGAAATTATGGGGAATACAATATTATTTCACCCCAGAAGAATTAAAGGCGCGAAATGCACAGTTTGAGCAGGAAGCCGAAAAAATCGATGCCGAAGTGAGGGGGAAAATCAGCTCCTTGCGCAGTATCGCAGCGCCTGATGTGGTGATGTATTCCGGCCTGAACACTCAGACGTCGATAAATTTCATGAACAATGTGGAAACACTGGTGAAATCGATTGAAGCCGACAACGATAAATCCTTCGATATCAACTGCAACATGAATGCCGAGCGTGAATCGCGCATGGAGTCGGTAGAATCGTTCAAGGAAACCACCGAGATAGTGCATAAAGCCATAGGCGGTGCATGCTTGGTGGTATCAACGGCAGCATTTGTGGTAAGCCTTGCGGTGGCTCCAGGCTCGCAGCCGGCATTCATAGCCGCTATGGTAGGTGGCCTTTCCACCTTCATTGGCGGGGCAAATGCAATAGTAGAGAATGTGGATGACTATCAATCAAATATGGTGTCGATTACGCAGTGTGCCAACTTCAGCATAGTCCAAGCCGATGAGGCTGATTATGTGGGTGGCATTGTAGGAAGCCTTGAAGACTTCGGATACTTGGCCAATAGCCTGAACACAGGAGCACTTAGTGGCTCCAACAAGGATAGTGCCGGCATCGCGGGCTACTGTGGCTCGAAGAGCGAGCTGGTGTGCAACCTCAATGTGGGCAGCAACTGGGAACGCCCCATAAATAGCAATGCTGGCTTAATTGTCGAATATGTCGATAACGTCTATATATATGGGTTATGTAACTATCAAGATGTAATGAGTTCGTCTGATATTAACCCTCGCACATTAGATACCATCTCCCTCAAGAGTCAGTATTCCGAAAATTGGGATTTTGATAGCGACAAATCGGTGTGGAAACTCACCGAGAAGAGAGGTTACTTCCCCATACCCTATCGCTCAAGTATGGAATTTGAGAGGGTTGAAGAATAATGTATATTTTATTGTAACACAGCATAAATATAGAAAAGAGGATTATGAAAAAGTCGATGTTTCTCATTATAGTGGGCTTCCTTATGCTCACTGTCGCCACAACGGTGGGTTGTAGCGATGATTTATATATGACCAACGAGGCGGGGTCGGAACTCACCGAGAACAAGTCGTTCCGTATAAGCCGTTTCAAAATCGACCGGAAAATCTGGAATATGACTGAGGAGCATAAAGAGATTAAGGTCGCTTTGGTGTCGAAGTCGGATGGCTCTGAGCGCTCTCTCGAGGCACAGGTGGAGCACAAGCCCGATGGCTATGTGGTAGGGCTGCTTATTCCCAAGGCCGACAAGCTGCCCGACAGCGACTATGTGATTGCTGCATCGCTGCCCGATGGCACGCCGCTCGGTGTCACATTGTCGGTGACTATGCGTGATGAGATGGTGACGTCGTGGCAACTGTATGATTTCAAATATAGTCTTAGTGGCTCGGGCACGGAGAGCGACCCATATAAAATTACAAGTGCCAACGACTTCAACAAGCTGCTCTACGATTTGTATCGCGACAGCCTGTCGCACGCCAGAGGCAAATATTTCACACAGACCAAAGATTTCACAGCCCCGGCAACGAGCAATGTGGTCGATGGGCGTCTCTACTCAAGCTACGACTTCGCCGGGCACTACGATGGTGGTGGCAACAGCATCACCCTGCTATATCAGGGTGGCGACAATAGCGAAAATGACAGCAATGTGGGACTGTTTACCACACTCATGGATAACGCACAGATTGAGAATCTCACCATCAAGGCACTGATGAGCGGCATGGTTAATTGTTGTGGCGCACTTGCCGCTGAAAGCCGTGGAACCGTGAATATCAGCAGCGTAAGGATTGCCGGCAGCATCGAGGGCAAGGAGAATATCGGTGCCTTTGTGGGCAAGGTCTCGGGTGAGCTTGTAACAAGCAATTGTGGCGTGTCGGGGAAGGTGTCGGGCGAGAAATACGTTGGCGGCATTGTGGGTAGCGTTGAAAATGGCTCTCTCTCGGCAACTAATTTCTACACTTTCGTAGATGAATCGGCATATTTCAGCGTTGAGGCCACACGGTCGCACGCCGGAGGCTTGGCCGGCTTGGTGAATAGTGGAGCTATCAATCTGGAAAAAATTACCGTAAGGCACACGGTGTCGGAGGAAGACATTGATTTGAAGGTGGTTTCGGCTCCCGAATATTGCGGAGGCTTGATTGGCGAGGCGAAGATAGACAGTACCAGCACGATAAACATCTGTGAGGTGGTTGCACCCATTTCAAGCAGCGGTGACTATGTGGGAGGCCTTATAGGCAAGGCTGAGCTTAATGCCGAGCTTAAGCTGAATTTTACTGCTGTGGGAGCCTATCTGCAAGGCTCGTCATATGTGGGAGGCTTGTTCGGACACATCACCACCAATGGCAATCTGCATTTTCTCGGAAGCGACTCAAGCCTTAACAACCGTGTGTGCGTAATCGACGACAGCTATTGTGAGATTAGAGGCTCGAAATATGTGGGTGGCTTGTTTGGCTTTATACATGGTGACATCGAGGCTGAATCAGCGTTCGTAATCAGCACCAATGTTATCGGAAGCGGCAACTTCGTGGGAGGTGTAGCCGGCGGAACCGAATGGAGCACAATCGATTGCACGAAGTTCCTATGTAGCTCGATTATGAAAGTGCAGGGACCCGATGCCGTGGGTGGAGTAGTGGGATATGCCAGCTATTCGACGGTTAAAGGCGAAGCAGCAGCTAAGTTCGACCCTACCACTTATCCTGCAAACAGTACTTTCAAAAGCTCGTGTTCGTGTGTTGTCATATGTGAGTCTAATGGCTTAGGCAATATTGGCGGTACATCGATTGGCGGTATCGTAGGATATGCCCACGAAACCTATCTCGAAGACTTGTGTTTCACCGGCATCGTAATAGGCACCGACCGCGTAGGAGGCATCGTCGGGCACTTCAATAGCGAATCGCGCGGACACTTACACCGCTGTGTCGCCAATGCCGTTGAGGTAAACAACAGTTTGGGCCCTTGCACAGGTGGAGTGGCAGGACTGGTGCAATTCTCCAAATGCGACGTTAGCAACCTTATCAACTATTCCAAGGTGATCGGTTGTAATTGCACAGGTGGCATTATCGGCAAGGTAGAGTTGCAGGGTGACGTTGATAATATTTATGTGGAAAATCTGCTGAATCAGGGCATAGTTTATGGCACTTCCAATGTGGGAGGCTGTGTAGGCTATGCAAGCAAAAATACTTACAGTGGGTTCACCATAAAAAACAGTTGCAACATTGAATCGGTGAAATCGTCTTCTGATGGAAATGTGGGTGGCATTATTGGTTATGGCAATCTCCGCCATCTGCATGTTCTGCATTGTGCTAACCATGGCTCTGTGACAGGAGAAGGAGAGTCGAAGGTGGGCGGAATTGCCGGCCGATTGGGAGAGAATGGTTCAGGCCTTATCGGAATGACTGATAATATGGAGATGGCTTATTGCTGCAACCGTGGCAAGATTTCTTCCGACAATAAATACTCTAATGTAGGCGGCTTGCTTGGCTACCAGGAAGACGGGCATTTTGCCGATGATGTCACTTACATGACCCACGACTGCTATAATGCCGGCGAGGTTACTTCCGACCAGGACGATGACAACGGCGGCATTGTGGGCAATGTGGATAACTTCGCTGAGGTGGTGCGTTGCATCAACTTCGGCAATGTGAGCTATGGCAATGCCGTGGTGGGTACGCACAAGGCTGGTACCGACTGGTATCACCACAACC
>CALZFJ010000081.1 GCA_945645715.1 uncultured Prevotellaceae bacterium
TTTGCCGATTACACGCTTTCCAGGCGTGCCTCTTCAGCCACTCGAGCATCACTCCTTTACCGGATTTTCGGCAAAGGTAGTAATTTTTTCGGGATTTGCTGTCATTGCGTATGAATTTTTTTCTTTCTGACATATTATGGCTAACTTTGCAGCCGCAAAACGAAATCGATGATGAATAAGCTGAAATATTGTTGCACTAAGGCGTTGCCTTCTACTTGGAAGAGCGCGTCGTGGTTGCTCAAGTTGATGATTCCCATATCGCTTGCAGTGACGCTGCTTCAGCACTATGGCGTTCTGGAGTGGATAGCGGGCTATCTGCACCCGGTGTTTGTGCATCTGGGCTTGCCTGGAGCGTCGGCTGTGGCGTTTATTTCGGGAGCGTCGGCGGGTACTTATGCCGGCATTGCTGCGATGATGTCGATGCCGCTCACCATGCGCCAAGCCACTATCCTTGCCATAATGATTGCTTTGTGCCACGCGCTGCCCATGGAGTGTGCCGTAAACCGCAAGACGGGTTCATCGTTCTGGGAGATGGCTGTGCTGCGCATAGCCATGGCGTTTGTGTGTGCATTTGTGCTCAATCTCATTCTTCCCGAGGCTGCCGAAAGCTACATATATCTTGGAGCCGCCGCCGACAGCAGCATCGGTGAGGTGATGTCAACGTGGGTGGTGTCGCAGCTGAAGATGTCGCTCATGGTGTTTCTCATCATCTATGTGCTGATGATAATCCAGAGGCTGATTGAGGCTTATTCGCTTCTGCGGCCGCTGTCGGAGTTTTTCGCTCCGATGATGCGTGTGTTTGGCTTGCCGCGCCAGTCGGCATATATGTGGCTTGTGGGCAATGTGCTCGGCATTAGCTACGGCTCGGCGGTGATGCTTGAGCTTGAGGAAAAGGGGATAATCAGCCGCGACGATGCCAACGATGTGAATTTCCACCTCATCATGAACCACTCCCTGCTCGAAGACACCATTGTCTTTGGAGCCACGGGCATCTCGGCACTGCTCCTTGTGGCTACGCGCGTGAGCTTCGCCATAGTGCTTGTGTGGAGTCGTAGGGGCATAAACAAGTTGCGCCGTGCGTGAAAAAGAGTACGTTTCTGAAAAATTTTTCAGTTTTTTGTGTGAAAATGCGGTTATCGTGATAAAAATTGCTATTTTTGCAAAATATTGGCGATCTATTGAGGCAGAAGCAACCTATGATTTCGCGTCGTCGATGCGACGATGCTTCTATACCATAGACCCAAAAGTGTTGCACCGTGAGTAAATAATTTAATGACATAAACCCAAAACGTTGATTATGAAACAACTAAAGCACTTTATTCTCTTCATTGCCCTGCTCATGTGGGGTGTTGCAGGATTTGCTGCCGAGATTGTGTATTCCGATCCTGCTATCGTGCAGCAGAGTTCACAAAACATCGTGATTTACTACAATTCGGCCGAAGGTACGGGCGGACTGAAAGGCTACACAGGCGATATCTATGCCCACACCGGCGTTATCACCTCTGAGAGCAATTCCGACTCCGACTGGAAGCACGCTCCTTCGTGGGGCGACAACAGCGCCAAGTATAAGCTCACTAAGGTGAGCACCGACTTGTGGAAGCTCAACATCGGCACACTCAAGTCATACTATGGGCTTAACGATGGCGAGACCGTAAGGAAGATGGCTTTCGTGTTCCGCAATGCCGATGGCTCAAAGGAAGGCAAGGCTGCCGGCGGTAGCGACATATTCCTTGAGGTTCACCCCGATGGCCTCTCGGTGGCGCTCACAAGCAGTGCTCCGAGCGGTGTGGTGACCGATGCCAACAGCACCGTCACATTCTCGGTGAATGCTTCGCAGAGTGCCAACCTCAGCCTCTACATCAACGACACCAACAGCACTCCTATCGCTACGGCAAACAATGCCACCCAGCTCACCAAGAGCTACAATTTCCCGGTAGGCGACTACGATGTGATTGCAAAGGCTGAAGCTAACGGCTCTACCGTGACCGATGTAGTCTCAATCTGCCACCGCTCCAACTCGGTTGCCGCCAACTACTCGGGCACACTGCTTCAGGGTGCCAACAAGAATGCCGACGGAAGCGTCACTTTCTGCCTCTATGCGCCCAAAAAGAGCAATGTGATTCTCGTGGGTGAATGGGACGACTATCGCGTGAAGAACACCGGCGTGATGAATTATCAAGGCAACAAATACTTCTGGCTCACTCTGCCTGCCGGAAAGCTCGACATGGACAAGCAGTATGGCTACTATTTCATCGTCGATGACGAAATCATGGTTGCCGACCCTTGCGCCAAGCTAATTCTCGACCCCTGGAACGACAAGTGGATCAACGAGGGATACACCCGTTATCCCGACCTTAAACCCTTCCCGACCGAGAAGGTGGGCACATTCCCTATCGCCGTGTTCCAAGGCAATGGCGACGGTTATAAGTGGCAGGTGACCGACTTCAAGGCTCCGGCAAAGAACGACCTCATCATCTATGAGCTGCTTCTGCGCGACTTCACCAAGGAGCAGTGCCTTGAGAGCGCAATGGAAAAGCTCGACTACCTCGTGGAACTTGGCGTGAACGCCATTGAGCTTATGCCTATCCAGGAGTTTGACGGCAACAACTCTTGGGGCTACAATCCCAACTTCTATTTTGCCCCCGACAAATACTACGGCACGAGCACAATGTACAAGACGTTCATCGACGAGTGCCACAAGCGCGGTATCGCCGTGATTCTTGATATCGTCTTCAACCACACATGGGGTCAGCACCCTTGGTGCAAGATGTACTGGGGCGATGGAAAGCCCGCTGCCGACAACCCATTCTACAACGTAGATGCTCCCCACAACTGGAGCGTGGGCAACGACTGGAAGCAGGAGTCGGCCGAAGTGCAGAATCACCTCTGCGACGTGCTAAAATACTGGCTCAAGGAATACAAGGTTGATGGCTACCGCTTCGACCTCGTGAAGGGTCTTGGCGACTCAAACAGCTACAGCAGCGACTACGACGGCGGAAGATACAATGCCTCGCGTGTGCGCAATGTGAAGCGCTTCATCGACGCTATCAAGAGCGTCAACGACCGCGCCTACTGCATTCTCGAAGGCTTCCTCAGCACTCAGGAGGAGAACGAACTGGGCAACTACGGCGCAATGTCGTGGAAGAAGCTGACCTCCAACTATGCACAGGCTGCTATGGGTTACCAGAGTGGCAGCTCATTCAAGGGTATGTATTCGGGCGACGAGAACCGTCCGTTTGGCTCAATCGTGAGCTTCCAGGAGAGCCACGACGAGGAGCGTGTGGCATACTCGCAGGTGACCTATGGAACAACTCAAGCCAAGAAGACCGTATATGGCATGCGCCGCCTCAGCGCAAACGCAGCATTCATGATTCTCGTGCCGGGTCCGAAGATGATTTGGCAATTCGGTGAGATGGGCTACGACATCAGCGGCGGTAATGGCGACACAAGCGAGAAGGAACCGCACTGGGAGTATCTCGACAACAGCTTCCGCAAGGGTCTACACGACTGCTATGCCGAGCTTATCCACTTCCGCCTCGACAACCCCGACCTCTTCTCGCAGGAGGCTGAGTTCTACTGGAGTGTTGCTGAGAGCAACTGGGACAGCAACGGCCGCTTCATTACAGCCCGCAACCGCAACACCGGCAAGGAGCTTGTAGTTGCCTATAACCCCGGAACTACCACGAAGACCTACAGCTACACTTTCGACAACCCCAATGGCACTTACTACATCTTCAGCAAGAGTCTTAACACAGTGGAGCCGGTGGTTGATGCAGCTCACAGCACCATCAAGGTGCCTGGTCACAGCTATGTGGCAATCGCCAACTTTGACTATTTGGGTGTGGAAGACGCCACTATCGGCACCCGTGCTGCAAAACCCGAAATCTTCGCTAACGGCAATGGAGAAATCGTGGTGAAAGCCGACGATGTGAAGTCGATTGAGCTTTATTCCATAACCGGACAGCTCGTGGCTCGCAGCGCATCGCAGAGCACCCTCCCGGCTGCCGGAATAGCTGCCGGAAGCTACATTGTGCGTGCCACAACACCACAAGGCGTGTTCACCGCCAAGGTAGCGCTCCGCTAACCGGCACTGAAACGCCTGCAACACAAAGTCACCCCACCACATCGATGCTTGTGGTGGGGTGACTTTGTGTTTGCAGGCATTTATGTAGCTTGCCTGATTATGCCATCATTCCACTTCGATTTTGATAGTGGGGTGAGGCTTGTCTCCGGGAATCCAGAGGTTTTCCACAGTGAATTTGAGTGCTTTCCCTTCATCTAGCGTCATGTTGCGCGAGGTGAAAGGGCGCAGTTGGAAGGGGTTGCCACCACGGGAGAAAAGGAATGTCATCGAGGTGTTGTTGGTGAGCCGCACGGTGCGAACGCCCTTCTTGTTGGTGCTTATCACCTTGTGGGTTACACAAGCATTGAAGAAGTCGCGTACGAGCTGCTCATCGCCGGCAATGGAGCCATAGGCATAGGCGAGGGTGCGGTGTGCGAGCAGAGCTTCCTTGATGGCTTCGGGAGAGTTGTCGCAGGCGAGAATCAGCGTCATGTCGCGCTGCTGCCCATTGATGCCATACACCGAAGCGGTGGCATTGTGTATGTCGGTGTTGGCAGCCATAAACAGACCTTGCTTCACAGCGCGTGTTGCCACACAGGGATAAAACTCCGGACCGTTCATGATTTCTATTCCGTCGATAAGTTTCTCAGCAAACACCTTCTTCTCAAAATCGTTCATTTCGAGGTTCTTGCGTGTCCACCCCGGATGATTTTCCATGATTAGCGCACCTTGGGCGCGGGCGTTGCGCATGGATTGAGCCGGGTCGTTGTCGAAAACGGAGTTAGCATCGGTGATAAATAGAGCATTGAAGTGACCGCAAGTGACCATATCGCGCGTAATCTCCACAGCGGGAATCAGCGTGATGCCATAGTTCTTGGCTACAGGCTCGGCAAGGCGATATGGTAGATTGAGATCTACCTGAATGCCTTCCTTGGTGATATCATTCCGCACAAGACGGTTATTGACGGCTTTGGCATCTTTCTTCACATAGCCCTTCATCCAGTCGATGTAGTTCTGCTCCCATTTGCGGTATTCCACGTGGTCGGCAATTGCAAGCACGTCGAGACCGTCGAGCCACGCTTCTTCCACGCGGAAGTCGGGCGTAACCTGGCCGTCAGAATAGATTGTGTGGGTGTGGAGGTCGGCTTTTAGCACCTTATAGCCATTGACCTCAGGGAGGACAAACTCGCGTCGCAGCCGGTCTTGCTGAGCCACATGGCGAAGCATATCGCAGTTTTTGGAGTCTTGGTAATATATGGCTTGAGCCTGTGCCGATACAATTCCGGCGCAAGCAGCAGCAATAAGCAATATATTTCTCATAATTGTGAATTTGGTGATGATTTTGAATAAGTAGCGAAAAACAATTAGCACGGTGTATTCTCGCTCACCGTGCCAACGTGTTGATTAGAGGCAGATTGCCGACTCAAGTGCCAGCACCATCATGTCGCGGAACGACTTCTGGCGCTCCTCAGCCGTCAGCTCCTCATGGTTCACGAAAGAGTCGCTGATGGTGAGCAGGCATGCAGCACGCTTGCCGAGCATATTGGCATTGTGGAAGAGTGCAAAGCTCTCCATTTCCACGCAGTCGCTGCCGGTGTTCTCGGCGATATCCTGCCATGTGCCTTGTGACGGCTCGCGATAGAACACGTCGCTTGAGTGAACCACGCTCAGCTTGCACTCAATGCCAAGTTCGTCGGCTTTTTTCAGAATAAGACGGTTGATTTCGGGGCTTGGAGCAATGCTCTTGTCGGGACAGCCGCCCTGTGTGAGGGCAAACGACGACTCGCTCACAGCCGACTTGGCGAGAGTCACGTCCATCACCTTAAGCCAGTCGCGGTAGCTTCCTGCCGAACCGATGCGTATGATGTTGTCCACGCCATAGAATTTGAATAGCTCATAGGAGTAGATGCCAATGCTTGGCATACCCATTCCGCTTGCCATTACCGACACGGGCACGCCCTTGTAGGTGCCGGTGTAGCCGAGCATATTGCGCACCGAAGTCACGAGACGAGCATCGTCAAGGAAATTCTCTACAATAAACTTTGCCCTCAGCGGGTCGCCGGGCATCAATACCGTCTTGGCGAAATCGCCTTGTGCGGCTGAAATGTGTGGTGTTGCCATTGATAATTCTGTTTTTATGTTAATAATAAAATATTGTTTATTTCAATCTTTCCGTTTCCTGAACCATTCAGTTTCATGGTATTAGGAGAGCCGTTGCATGGCATTGGCAGCATACAGCCGCCCCATTTTCCCATACTCCGGCAAAGGAATAACAAATGTATAAAAAATCCCCGACATTTCACCCCCAAAAAGTGCTAAATTTTTCATCACATTTCCACAGACTCATTTGTAAACAAAGCCAAAATGTGGGTTTTTTGCGCTCTTTGGGCGATTTTTCAAAGTATTTCCCCACAATTATATCTTAGAAATCAGTAACTTTGCAGAGAAAAACTGTTGCCGATTCCTGTGGCTCAGAGTTTTGGGCACTGTTGGCAATGATAATAATTTTATGTCTGTAATATAATTTGTAATATGATTATGAAAGCTAAGTTATTGATTCTTTCTTTGGTGGCTGCCGGTGCAGTGTTGCCGGCAAGCGCCTACGAGGGACGCCTGCTGCGCTTCCCTGCCACCAATGGCAGCGAAGTAGTGTTTTCCTACGCTGGCGACCTGTATTCGGCTCCTATCGAGGGTGGCGAAGCGCGTCATCTCACTTCGCACGAAGGCTACGAGATGTTTGCCCGATTCTCTCCCGATGGCAAGCAGATAGCATTCACCGGACAATACGACGGCAGCACCGAGGTGTATCTCATGCCTGCTGCCGGCGGCTCTCCCACCCGACTCACCTACACCGCAACCAATGCCCGCGACAACCTTGCCGACCGCATGGGCCCCAACAATGTGGTGATGTGCTGGAGCCGCGACGGCAAGAATATCGTCTATCGCAACCGCATCAGCTCGGGCTTCGACGGACGCCTCTACACCATCTCTCCCGAGGGCGGAATGTCGCAGCAAGTGCCACTGCCCGAAGGCGGTTTCTGCTGCTACTCTCCCGACGGAAAGAAACTTGCCTACAACCGCGTGTTCCGCGAGTTCCGCACCTGGAAATACTACAAGGGCGGTATGGCCGACGACATCTGGATTTATGACCCCGAGGCCGGGAAAGTGGATAATATCACCAACAATGTAGCTCAGGACATCTTCCCCATGTGGATTGGCGATGAGATTTTCTTCGCAAGCGACCGCGACAACACCATGAACCTGTTCTGCTACAACACCGTGACTAAAGCCACTACCAAGGTGACTGATTTCACCGAGTACGACGTGAAATTTCCAAGCACCGACGGACGCATCATAGTGTTTGAGAACGGGGGCTACATCTACAAATTCGACCCCACAACGCGCAAATCCACAAAAATCCACATAGAGATGCGCGACGAGGGTAATGCCGCCCGTGCCGAGATTCGCAATGTGAAGGATTTCATCAACTCGTGGGCACTCTCGCCCGACGGCAGCCGCCTGCTCTTCGGCGCACGCGGCGACGTCTTCAATGTTCCCGGCGAGAAAGGAGTGACGCGCAACCTCACCCGCACCGCCGGCGTGCACGACCGTCTGCCCGAGTGGAGCAAGGACGGAAAGAGCATCTTCTATGTGAGCGATGCTTCAGGCGAAACCGAACTCTGGACGCGTAATGCCGACGGCACAGGCGCACGCCAGCTCACCTCAGGCAACGATGCCTACATCCACTTCTATGAGCTAAGCCCCGACGGCAAGACTATCGTGTATGGCGACCGCAAGAACCGCCTCTACAGCCTCGACGTAGCGACCGCACACAAGCAGCTCATCGCCGAGGACAGCATAAGTCGCTTCTACAGCGTGAATTTC
>CALZFJ010000082.1 GCA_945645715.1 uncultured Prevotellaceae bacterium
ATATTGTCCCTGGTAGCTATATATATGTCCGTCGAGCGATGGCCACGAGTCGCGGATGTTGTAGGAGCCCACCACAATCACATCGTTGGCAGTAGCCATGTTGCTCACCGAGCCGTCGGCTGTTCCTTCTTCCCAACCGTCGATGCCGAAGCTCGAGAAGCCCGAGAATGCTCCGTCGCAGTAGCAGTCCACGCGCTGTCCGTCGGCACCTTCAGCCACGATTCCAAACACATAGTTGCCATCGGCGTTGCTGGTCTGGTTGTCGCTGAGCATGTAGTCGATAAGCACATAGTAGCGACCGTTGTCCTCGTCGTACATCGAGCCCATTCCCACATAGCCATCAAATGCCTTGGTGAAGTTCACATGGCTCTTGTCGCCTTCTTCGGCATATTCGGGCGAGGAATAATAGGTCGATACTCCGTCGGTATTTGAGCTGATGGGCAGCTCGAATGTGGTAGTCCCGCGCTTCTTGTTGTAGATTACTGCCTTGATGGTAAACTCCGAGTCGTCGGCACTGTAGGCATACACCTGTCCGTAGCGAAGGTTATGATAGCCCGATACTTCAGAAATGCTCTGAATGAATGTCTTGGTCTTGGTATCGTTGGCAGTGAAGTTCTTGGTGAGCACAATGTTGTTGTTGCCCGAGTTTCCGGCTGCGATGCAGATTATAGCTTCCTTGGCAGCCTCGGTGAGATACTGGCAGATGACGCTTGTGCCGTCGTGTGGACCGGTCAAGTATCCGAGCGAGAGGTAGAATACTGCGGGCTTGTTGTAGTAGTAACGGTAATCGAGTATTCCCTCCATTCCGTAGGCAATAAACACGTCGGCAAGTGTTCCGCACGATGCCACAATGTCGGCATCGGGTGCCATGCCATAGTAGGGGTTGGGTTCTTCCACCACATCGGCTTGCCATGAGTTCTTCTGCTTGGCAAGTGTAAGGTTGCCTTTGTAGCCTCCTGCCATGATGCCGAGGGTGTGGGTACCGTGAAACGACTCCTCGGTGTCGGTAGTAAATGACGACAGCTTTTCGGGAGTGTAGTATTCATCAATTTTGTAGCCCTGCTGGTTGGTCGATGTGAGGTAGATGTGGGTGAGATAGGAGATGCGGTGCGAGCCGTCTTCTTTCTTGAAGTTGATGTGGTTGGGGTCGAGTCCGCCATCTACAATTCCCGTCAGCACGCCCTTGCCGGTGTAGGCGTGTGTGAGGTCGCCTTCACCCTGGTGTATTTTGTCGGCTCCCGTGAGTGAACGCACTTTGTCCATCATGGGCTGTGCCTCGCGGCTAAGTTCCACGCGCTTCACCTGTGGCAGCTCACTGATTCGCTCCACGTCGGCGATAGGCATGGCACAAAGTGCTATGTTGCCGCGCACCGAAAGCACCTCCACGCCCTCTTGCGTGAGGCAGTCGGCGGTTTCGCCATCGTTAAGCATAATGAAGCCTGCAATGTGGCTCGAAGGTTGATTCTTTACCTTAGTAAGCGACTTGGTGCGTGCATCTACGCGCATTTTTGCAATTGTGTTGCGCTCGTTGCGTAGTATCGAGCGGCTTTGCAAGTCGAGTTTCGACTGTGCTGTCATAGCGGCTCCCACAAGGGTTGCCACAATGAGAAGAGTACTGAATCGTTGTCTGTTCATTGTTATTTTGGTCATTTTAGTCCCTTCTGTGCTACGCGCTGTGGCGAGCACAGTGATATCTTTATTTTTTATGAAAAAAAGTCTGATTCTCGTTTAGTTTCTGTTTCCGTTATTTCCTTCCAATTCAAGTCTTATCAGTCAAGCTTCCACAAAGTCCTTATATCTCATAGGTCGCTCTGTTGGAGTGCAGTATTTTCGGGGAAAAAAGATTTCAGTTGTCGGTTGACAAACGTTTAAGGTTAGCATCCCGACAACTGAAATCATATTTTTCTATTATTCCACCTTTCCGCCACCATTGTCAGTGGCTAAGGCTTATAATTCAATTTGCTTACTTGCGGATCACGCGCTTTACACCATTGATAATGTAGAGACCCGGAGCAAGAGCCTTGATCTGCTCAGCAGTAGCGTTCTCGATGATGAGCATACCCTGTGCGTTGTAAACGTTTCCGTTGTTAGCCTTAGCATCTGCACCTACGAGGATTGCACCTGTTGTAGCGTCGATTACGAGGTTGTAGTCACGATCAAGGATGAAGTTGAAGTTTCCATCCTCATCGGGAGTGAAGCGGATACCATACTCATCAACCTCGAGTGCACCTGTGATTGTGATAGGAGTACCAGCAAATGAAGTAACACCATTCTGCCAATCAGCAACTTCTGTGATATAGTCAGTGTAAACCTTAATGTTCTCTGCGCCTTCACCTACATACTCAAAGTTGATTGTGTAAGTCTCAGGAACCTCAGTTGTGTAAGCCTTTAATACATCGCCATCTTCAACTGTAACAGTTGCATAGCTTCCTCCTTCAGAGGCGGGCTCTACCTTCTCGCCATTGCGATAGAGGTTGAATGATGAGCCGGGACCTGCCCAACCGATTGTGAAGTCATTATCTCCATCATAGAAAGGAACTTCGTTGTAGCCATCATTTACATATACGTATGAGCGGTCGGCACGCTGAACCTGATGATACCATGTGCAAGCTGAGAGGTCATCTACGTAGTAAACAAATTTCTTGTTACGAACGATAGGCTTAACGCTGATTACAATCTTATCGTCCTGCTTGAGGTTGCTGAGTGATACACCATAGCCATAGTCATCACCCTTATACTCTACACCATTGAGGGTCAATGTCTCATAGTAGCAGTCAGAAGCCTTCACTACTGTTGCATAAGTAACATTCTCTGTGAACTCTACTACGTTTACACCTGCCTCAAGCTCTACTACATCGTAGTTATACTGTGAACCACGATAGAATCCCATAAGCTCAGGATTATCTACCTCAACTGTGATAGTATATTTCTCGTAGGGCTTAGCCTCTACATTAACAATTGTAGGCTCAGTGGCAATAAACTCAACGTATGACTTGGCACCCGATTGAACTACGCCATTAACAGAGACGCTTGATACATTGTACTTCTCAGTATCAAAATATGCACGTACGATTGAACCTGCCTGTGCCATGAAGCCGTTGATGGGGAGCTGCTGCTCTACATAATCAACTGTTGCACGGCTGATAAGATTCGGGCAGTTTTCAGGATATGTGAAAAGAACTGCATATTCCTCATCGGGGAAGTTTGCCTCAATTTCCACAACATCACCATCAGCTACATTTGCCTCAAATTCCTTATATGAATTCATCGAAACAGCTTCGCCATTAACCTTTACGCTACGAAGAATCTTTCCATAATCGGTGTGGCTAACCATTATACCGGACTCGTTCTTAGGGTCGAAGAGTACAGTGTTCTCACCTTCGCCAAGCATTACAGAGCGATATGAGCCGGCAAACAAGAAGTTTACTGCGCTTGGGTTATCGGCGGTTACAGTGAGTGATGCTGTGTAGATGTCGGTCTCAGCAATTGTAGTGATATCAAGGACACCACCTTCATCGCTTCCCCAAATAGTCTTGTAGGTAGATTTAACACGGTTGGCAATCTCATAGCCAAATGTTACCTTGTCGAGCATATAGCCATCTACGGCTGTTATGAATACATACTCGTAGGCATTTGCCTCTACCTCAGTCTCCTCACCGGTAAGCTCTACGGGTGTGCGAGCGCTCCAGTAACCTGTCTCAACAACGACCTTGCTGGGGTCATCTACCTTTACGGTAAATTTAACCTGCGCACTTGCTGCAAATGTCAGCAAGCCGGCAACGGCTAAAAACAAAAATGAGTAAAACTTTTTCATAAAAAATTTATTTAGTTAAACATAAAAATTTGTCTAATAATATACCTTGTAAATTGGCTGTAATCCAACCGAATAGCCCGGCAATGTTATCTTAATCAGCAAAGCCTTTGTATCAATCAGCACTCCACCCGATATAGGCTAAGGCTCTTCATTCCATAGCGAAACGAGGGATAAAACATACTGTATTTGAGGGCAAAGATACTCCTAATTTTTAGATTCACCAAGAAAAAAAGCTAAAAAAATGAATATTTATTACCCTATGCACCAAATTTACTCCAAGCAGTAAAATCTTTAACTATATTTAACCTCGCGTGGTCGCCGATTTCTGCCTCTTGTCGCCGGTTAAGCCGATGCTATCGCACCACTTTCCGCCCGCCTACTATGTAGAAACCGTGTGGCAGTCGCTCTACGTCGCCGGGTGTGGCATCGCGCATAATCAGCACGCCCTGTGCATCATACACATCAACCGCCGCTGCATCTTGCGGCACAAGCTGTGCTTCATTGGTGCCGAGAATGGTCACGGCGCAGTCGGAATCGAGCATAAACGAGCATTTGCCGTTTACCACATCTGCTCCCGCTCCATTAAGCAACACTCCCACCACTCCGCGCAGCTCCACAAGGGTGCCTGCAAAGTCGCTCACACCGCTCTCCCACTCGCTTGGCGGCACCACACCCACGTGGTCGCGCACCACAGTCACATCTTCGGGATTTCCGTCTCTCACCGCAACGGTGAGATTGTAGCGTGGCGGCAAATCGGTGGTAAATGCCTTCACCACATCACCCTCAGCCACATCGAGTGCAGCGTAGGTGGTGTTTTCATACACCGGGGGAATTTCCTCGCCGTTTTTGTAGAGGTGGAACTGAATGTTCTCGCCTGCCCACCCTATTTCTATAGGATTGTCGCCCTCAAAGAAATCCACAAAGTTATAGCCGGTGTGCAGCTCCGCCTCCGAGTGGTCGCTGCGAGCGCAGAAGAACTGGTATTCAGCCGCCTCCTTGTTGTCGATATAGAGCACAAACTGCTTGTCGCGAACAATAGCGGCGGTGTGCAACTTCACCACATCGCCATCGCAGAGGTTTTCCACACGTATTCCATAGCCGTAGTTGCTGTTTCCGCTATATTGCACATCGCCACAGCTGAAATCGGTGAAATAGTAGCCTTCTTCTATCATCACGGTGATATAGCCAAGGCACTCGCTCACTTGCACCTCATTCAGCCCGGCAGTGAGCCGGTATTCCTCATTATAGCCTCCCACCACATAGGCTCCGTGATACACATGCACCTGAGCAGGATCGGTAACATCAAGCCCAACGGTCAGCATCGCATAAGCCTCGGCTTCTATGTCGAGAGTCATTTCGCCGGTCATCACAAAGGTAATGTAGTAGCTCACCGTAAGCTCCTCGCCGTTGAGTGCCACCTTGTTGATGCGGAAGTTCTCGGTGTCGAGACTCACCTCTACTTTCGAGCCTGCCGGAACGCTGCGAGGCTGCATGGTCGATTTCTTGCCGTCGATGCGCACCTCAGTCACAGCATCGCGCACCTCATCGGGTATATTGATTGTCAGAGGGAAACTTTCATCGGGAAATGCCGTAGCAATGTCGATGCGGTCGCCATCGGCGACGGCAAACTCAAACGCCTGGTTGCTGTTGGCTGCTACGGCATCGCCGTTGCGCAGCACGCGGTAGAGCACGCGCCCCGGAGTGTTGTGGTGCACGCGCACAGTGCCTTCGCCATCGGGTGAGAAAGGCACACTGTTGTCGCCCTCCCCAAGCCCCACCGTGCGATAGCTGCCTGTGAACATGAAGTGCACCGCCTCGGGGTCGTCGGCAGCCACAGTGAGCGTGGAACTACGCACATCAGCCTCTTCTGCCGTGGCAATTTCGAGCACCGCCCCGGCATCATTGCTGCCATAGAGATACACTTGCGCCGACACTCCGCAGCCAAGCATATTCACCGCCCCACCTTTCCACAGCACGGCAGTGAGCAAGTTACCCTCGGTGGCAGTGATTGAGAGTATTGTGTAGTCCTGCGCTATTTCCACTACATTCTCGCCCGGTTGCAACTCCACCGTCACCGGCGTGCCGGTGTAGTCGTCGGCATTGGCATATTGCAGATAGGTGAGCGTGGCACGCCCCGGATTATCAATCGTCACATTGATTTCCACAGCTCCGGCGGCAAGCGTCACAGCCATTATAAGCAGTAAAAAAGCACAAATCCTCCTCATATCTTCGGTTTTTTCATTTTCATAATGGCAAAAGTATATAAAATCTCGCGTTTTTTATGTAGCTTTGCAACAAAAAATATAACATTATCGAAATTTAAGATGAGTAAAGTATTGATTATTGGAGCGGGAGGCGTTGGCACAGTGGTCGCCCACAAGTGTGCACAGAATCCCGATGTTTTCAACGAGATAGTGATTGCTTCGCGCACGCAGAGCAAGTGTGATGCCGTGGCTCGTGCCATCGGCAAGCCAAACATTGTCACCGACCACGTCGATGCCGACAGTGTGCCCGAGCTTGTTGCTCTCTTCAAGAAGCACAAGCCCGACATCGTTATCAATGTGGCTCTGCCCTACCAGGACCTCACTATCATGGACGCCTGCCTTGAGTGTGGCGTGAACTACCTCGACACCGCTAACTATGAGCCTAAGGACGTGGCTCACTTTGAGTATAGTTGGCAGTGGGCTTATCGCGAGCGCTTCGAGAAAGCCGGTCTCACGGCTATCCTCGGCTGCGGCTTCGACCCGGGCGTATCGGGTGTATATACTGCCTACGCCGCAAAGCACCACTTCAAGGAGATGCATTACCTCGACATCGTGGACTGCAATGCCGGTAACCACCACAAAGCGTTTGCCACCAACTTTAATCCCGAAATCAACATTCGCGAAATCACCCAGAACGGCCGCTACTATGAGGACGGAAAGTGGGTCACCACCGGCCCGCTCGAAATTCACAAGTCGCTCACCTATCCCAATATCGGCCCGCGCGACAGCTATCTGCTCTACCACGAGGAGCTTGAATCGCTCGTGCTCAACTATCCTACCATCAAGCGTGCCCGCTTCTGGATGACTTTCGGACAGGAATATCTCACTCACCTGCGCGTAATCCAGAATATCGGCATGGCTCGCATCGACGAGGTGGACTACAACGGCGTGAAGATTGTGCCGCTGCAGTTCCTCAAGGCTGTGCTGCCTAACCCGCAGGACCTTGGCGAGAACTACGAGGGCGAGACGAGCATCGGCTGCCGCATCAGCGGTATCGGCAAGGACGGAAAGCCTCTCACCTACTACATCTACAACAACTGCAGCCACCAAGCTGCCTACAAGGAGACCGGCATGCAGGCTGTGAGCTACACCACCGGCGTTCCTGCCATGACGGGTGCCATGATGTTCCTCAAAGGGCTGTGGGTGAAGCCGGGTGTGCACAATGTGGAGGAGTTCGACCCCGATCCATTCCTCGACGTGCTCAACAAGCAGGGTCTGCCATGGCACGAAATCATCGGCGGCGACCTGGAGCTGTAATATCAATTTATGAGAACCATCACCGACATTAGTAAGGTAATAGAGCAATTTGCTGCGTATCTCGGAGTGCAGAAGGGTCTGCAACCGAATACGCAGCAATGCTATTGCACCGACGTGCAAAAACTCGTGGACTTCTGTGCCGACATCGGTGTGGCTGTGGAGTCGGTCACACCCGACCATCTACACCAATTCGTCTGTACGTTGCACGACGTGGGTATCCACCCCCGCTCTCAGGCTCGTATCATTTCGGGCATAAAGAGCTTCTATAAATTCCTGAAAATGGAGGGATATATCGAAGCCGACCCTACGCGCCTCATCGAGTCGCCCCGACTCGGGCGCAAGCTCCCCACCGTGCTCACTATCGACGAAATCGACCGCATGGTGGCTGTCATCGACTCCTCGAAGCCCGAGGGCGTGCGCAACCGCGCCATCATCGAGACGCTCTATGGCTGCGGACTCCGTGTGAGCGAACTTGTAGGGCTGCAGATGTCGCACATCTACGCCGAGGAGGGCTTTGTGACGGTTATCGGCAAGGGCGACAAGCAACGCATTGTGCCTATTTCGCCCGTCGCTCTCG
>CALZFJ010000083.1 GCA_945645715.1 uncultured Prevotellaceae bacterium
GGCGTTGGTGCCGATGATGAGGCGGTAGAGGTTGCAGCCGATGAAGTTGCCGAGAACGATGGAGGCGTAGAGAAGCAGCACTTGCCCGGCGTTGGCTGTGAGGTAATCAACCGGCACGCAGAGGTAGTAGAACGCATCGGCTACGCAGTGCGGAAAGCCGCAGATGATGAACAGCGGCACTCCGAAGAGCAGCGGGAGGAATTTGCCTTCGCGCCCCCATTTCACAGCCGTGGTCATAATGAAACCGCAGCCTATGGCAAGCACTCCGCTTTGCACGATTCCGGCATTGAGGCGACCTTCGAGAATGTGCTGTGCCGCTTCTTGCAGCGGCATGGGCGACATACGCGCCATTAGTGCCACGAGAAGACAGCCCACAATGTTCATTGCGAGGATAGTGCACAGCTGCAGGAGTTCGCCTTTTGCGAAGAATCCTGCAGTTCCGGTGTAGAGCTTCAGCCGATAGTGGACTACGGCGAGAAGTCCGAAGGCAAATGTTACGGCACCGACAATGCCTCCGACAGCAAGATAGCCGAATCCGGCAATGCCGATGCAAATGCCCGCCATTATGGCTGAGCGAATGAGATTTTTCATAATATATCGTTGAATTGAAATCCGGTTATCGGAGATGGGTTCCGAGTGAGAGGTTGTGGAGATTGGAAGCCTTGGTGATGATAACTTCATTCACACCGGCACTGAGCGTAGCGAAAGAGTTGTCGAGCTTAGGTATCATTCCGCCCTGCACTATGCCCTCAGCACGCAATTGTGCGTATTCCTCGGGTGTGATTGAGGGGATAACGCTATTGTCGTCGTTCTCGTCGCGGAGCACGCCGTTTTTCTCGAAGCAGAACACGAGAGTTACGCGGTAGTGCTTTGCGAGAGCCTTGGCGGTTTCGCCAGCCATGGTGTCGGCGTTGGTGTTGAGCATATTTCCCTTTCCGTCGTGAGTGAGAGGAGCTATAACAGGCACTACTCCCGAATCGATGAGGCGTGAAAGAGCCTCGCCGTCGGCACGGCGCACATCGCCCACCCAGCCATAGTCGATGGTCTTCACCGGGCGGCGGTCGCTGAGCATTATGTTCATGTCGGCTCCGGTCATGCCCAAGGCATTTATGCCGAGAGCCTGGAGGCGAGCCACGATGGTCTTGTTGACGAGTCCGCCATATACCATTGTCACCACTTCGAGCATAGGAGTGTCGGTGATGCGGCGGCCTTCAACCATCTGAGTGGCAATGCCGAGTCGCTCAGCCATGCGGGTGGCAGAGCGTCCGCCGCCATGCACGAGTAGCTTTTTCCCTTCGATTGAAGAGAAATCGGCGAGAAGTTGCTTCAGTGAGGCTTCTTCCTCAACAATCTTTCCGCCGACTTTAACGATAGTGAGATTTTCCATAATTTCTTTTTAGAGGTGAGAGGTGAGAGGTAAGAGGTAAGAGGGTGGTGGTGTTATAAAATAAAAAAAGTAAAGGACAAGTGTGGGAAGGAAGAGGTAGTAAGGGTAATTGGGTAAGAGTGACCTTCTCACACTTGCTCTTTACGTTATTTTTTATTTTCCGGCAAACTCCATGAGGTAGGCTTTGATGAACTCGTCGATTCCTCCGTCCATCACGCCGTTTACGTCAGACGTCTGGTAGTTTGTGCGGTGGTCCTTCACGCGGCGGTCGTCGAATACGTAGCTGCGAATCTGTGAGCCCCACTCGATTTTCATCTTGCTGTCCTCCACTTTGCGCTGCTCGGCGCGACGGTGCTGCATCTCCTTCTCATAGAGGATGGAGCGCAGATGGCGCATTGCATTCTCGCGGTTCTTGGGCTGGTCGCGTGTTTCGGTGTTCTCGATGAGGATTTCCTCCTCCTCGCCGGTGTAGGGGTCTTTAAACTGGTAGCGCAGGCGCACGCCCGACTCCACCTTGTTCACGTTCTGACCGCCGGCACCTCCACTGCGGAACGTATCCCACGAGATGCGTGCCTGCTCGATATTCACCTCAATGGTGTCATCGACGAGCGGAGTTACAAACACCGATGCAAACGACGTCATGCGCTTGCCCTGGGCGTTATATGGCGACACGCGCACAAGGCGGTGCACGCCGTTCTCACTCTTGAGATAGCCATAGACGAAATCGCCCTCAATCTTGATGGTGACCGACTTGATGCCGGCATCATCGCCCTCGAGAAGCTGCGAAATGGTCGTCTTGTAGCCATGACGCTCGCAGTATCGCAGATACATGCGCATGAGCATCTGTGCCCAATCCTGGCTTTCGGTGCCACCTGCACCCGAATTGATGCGGAGCACGGCACCCAGCTTGTCCTCTTCGAGCCGCAGCATATTGCGCAGCTCAAGTTGCTCAATCTTGCCGATTGTGCGGGCATAAAGGTCGTCGATTTCCTCCTCAGTCACAAGTTCCTCCTTGATGAAGTCGAAGGCAAGAGCCAGCTCTTCAACGAGTTTGTGGACTTCGTCGTAGTTGTCGATCCAATAATGCAGTTCTTTCACTTTGCGCATTTGAGCCTCGGCAGCCTTCTGGTCGCTCCAGAAGTCGGGCACATGAGTGCGCAATTCTTCCTCTTCAACTTCGATACGCTTGCTATCGATGTCAAAGATACCTCCTCAGCGCGTCCTCGCGCTCTTGCGTCTCTTTTAGTTGCTCTTGTGTAATCACTTGAGTTGATGTGGATTAAAAATATTAATAATAAAAATTAGTTATATTTAGTTTCGTGGCAGCTTCGAGCCGAAGATGGCGAGAAGCTGCCCGGGAGTAGCTTTGCAGGGCAGCAATCAGGCATACATTGCCTCGATTTCGCGGCTGTAAAGCTGGTTGATGATAGCCCGGCGAATCTTGAGCGTGTTGGTAAGCTCTCCGGTTTCCATGCTGAAAGCCTTGGGGAGCAGGGTGAAACGCTTGATTTGCTCAAACGAGGCAAAATTCTTCTGCAGCTCGTCGATACGCTTCTCTATCATCTTGATAATATCGGAGTTTTTCACCAGGTCCTCAATGCTCCGATACTGAATCTTGTGCTTCGAGGCATATTCCTTTAGAGCTTCGTAGGCAGGAATGATGATTGCGGTGACATATTTGCGCTGGTCGCCGATAACGGCAACTTGCTCGATGTAGCGGTCCTCGCCCAGTCGGCTTTCGAGCGCCTGAGGGGCGATGTACTTGCCATTAGAGGTCTTGAACAGGTCCTTGATGCGCTCGGTGAGAATAAGGCTGCCGTTCTCCGACACCATTCCGGCGTCGCCGGTGCGGAACCATCCATCGCGAGTGAAAGCTTCGGCGGTCTCCTTGGGCTTGTTGTAGTAGCCTTTCATCACGGTGTCGCCCTTCACGAGAATCTCGTTACCTGGACCAATCTTGAACTGCACCTCGGGCAGCGGAGTGCCCACAGTGCCCACTTCAAATCCCACCTTAGGGAAGCAAGTGACCGTGGCAGTGGTCTCGGAAAGACCGTAGCCAATCATTATGTTTATTCCAATAGAGTGCAGAAATTCGGTGATATTCCGTGATAGCGGAGCACCGGCAGTGGGGAAGAAGTGGCCTCGGTCCACTCCGATAGCCTTGCGCACCTTCGAGAACACCTTCGAGTCGAAGAAGCGGTATTGAGCCTCGATGATAGCGGGAGCCTTGCGACCCATGCGGGCGTATTTCAGGTTGCGGATATAGCCAATTTTCAGGGCGCGGTGCACGAGGGCTTTCTGAATGAATCCCATCTGGGAAATGTTCTCCTGAACGGCGGTATAGACCTTCTCCCAGAATCGCGGTACGCTGCACATGATGGTGGGTCGCACCTCCTTGATAGCCTCCTGAATGAGTTTCGGGTTCTGGTTGATATACACGCGGATACCCTCGGTGATAGCGAAGTAGGTCCATGCACGCTCAAAGATGTGCGACAGCGGCAGGAAGCAGAGCGAAATGTCGTTCTCAGGGTCGTGGTCGAGGCGACGCTGGTGCATTGCAATAGCCGCATCGAAGTTGTGGTGGGTGAGAATCACACCCTTAGGAACACCCGTGGTGCCCGAAGTGTAGATGAGGCAGGCAATGTCGGCAGGCACGGCTGCATCTTCGCGACTTTGCACCTCGCTGCGGCAAGAAGCCGAGGCTGCAGCACCAAGCTTCAGCAGGCTGTCCCACGTGATAGTGGAGGAATCATCGGCTTCGAGCTTGATGTCGGGGCTATAGGTGATGATTTGCTGCAAAGTGCTGTTCTCACGAGCCACTTGGCGAGCAATATCGTAGTGTTCCTGGCTGCCCACGCACAGAATGTGCGACCGGGAGTCGGAAATGATGTAATCAACTTCGCTCTTTGAGCTTGTGGCATATATGGGTACGCTTATGGCGCGGTTGCGGAAGGCAGCAAAATCGGTGATAAGATTGTTGGGCATATTCTGCGAGAACACCGCAACACACTGCTGCGGCTTCAGCCCAAGAATCTCGAAAGCAAGCGACACATTCTCAACATCGCGCTGAAAAACGTTCCATGCTGTGCTTTCCCACTTACTAGTGGCATTATCTTTATGATAGTAAACGGCACGGTCACCAAAACGGCTCGCATTGACGCCTATCATCTCAAACAATTTGTTTGCCATAGAAGATATTTTTATAAAAACTCTGCAAAGATAGTGAATAGTTTCGGAATTATTGCTACTTTCGCACAATAAAAGGATAAATGAGCAATTATGAAAGAAAATGACATAACCGTGAAAGTGGTGAATAAATCGGGAAATGAGCTGCCTCAATATAGCACCCCCGACAGTGCCGGAATGGACTTGCGAGCTTCGCTGAGCGAGCCTGTGACGCTTGCCCCGATGCAGCGTGCGCTCATTCCCACCGGCATCTATATAGCTTTGCCTCAGGGCTATGAGTGCCAGATTCGTCCTCGTAGCGGCTTGGCGCTGAAGCATGGTGTGACGGTGCTCAACTCGCCCGGCACTATCGATGCTGACTATCGTGGCGAGATAGGCGTGATACTTGTGAACCTTTCGGACAAGCCGTTTGTTGTGAACAACGGTGAGCGTATCTGCCAGATGGTGGTGGCGCGATATGACCGCGTGGCTTGGCAGCAGGTGGAAACACTCGACGAAACGGAGCGCGGAGCCGGAGGCTTCGGGCACACGGGAGTGGAGTGAGGTGAGAGGTAAGAGGTGAGAGGTGAGAGGTAAGAGGTGAGAGGTTACAGGTTACTGGTTGCTGGTTACGGGTGAGAGGTGAGAGTGAGGGGATTTGGAATTGAATTTTTTTATGTGATGAAATGTTTTTCAAGAAATATCCTGCTTTTGGTGCTGGCTGTGATTGGCGCAGTGCCTATGATTGCAGGTAGTAAAGATGCCGATGATGCGGCGATGCGTCGCGACAAGGCCCGCTATGTGTATCTTGTGGCTATAAAGCAGCGTGAGGCTGATAACGATGGCGCGTTCTTCGACCTCATACGCCACGCCTACGCCCTCGACAGCTCAAACACTGCGATTTCCTATTACTATGGGCTTACTAAGCTGATGCGACCGAATGTCACTCGCGATGATGCCATGCGAGGTGTGGAACTCATGCGCAAGCACTTCGAGGCTCACCCCGAAGACTATTATGAAGCTTACACCTACGCCAATGTGTTGCCCCAAATCGGTAAAAATGAGGAGGCTTTGGCGGCTTGGCAGAAGCTCGCTGAGCTTTTCCCTACAAAAATCGACGTGCAGGGGCAGCTTGCCGACAGCTATGCACGCAATGGAGACTTCCGCAAGTCGATTGAGGCATTTGATTCATTAGAGAAGGTGCTTGGAAAGACTCCCGAGCTACTTCTGCGCAAAATCAGCTACTACTATGAGCTGCACGATACCACCGGAATGATTAATGAGGGACATCGCTTGCTCCGCACTGCTCCGCACAACGGCGAGTATAACTACCTGATGGGATATGTGTTCCAGGGTGTCCAGATGAATGACAGCGCCTTGGCATACTTCGATAAAGCCATAGAATTGATGCCCGACAACGGACGTCCGTATCTGGCGAAAGCTAATATCTATATGCAGAAGGGCGACTCGGTGGGCTTCGACCGTGAAATTTATAACGCCCTCGTGAGCAAAGACCTTGATGTGGAAAACAAGGTGGGTGTGCTTACCGACTATATAAAGCAGCTCTTTTCCCGCAACGATACCACCGAGCGTGTGAACCGCCTTTTCACCGTGCTTATTGAGCAGCACCCGCATGAGGTGGCGATACACGAACTTTACAGCGAATATTTCGTGGCTCGCAAGGACTATGTGAGGGCCGCCGAGCAGATGGGCTATGTGGTGGATATCGACCCATCGAATGCCGACTACTGGAAAAAACTTATGATGGTGAACCTCATGGCTGAGCAGTATCCAAAGGCAATTGCTGCCGGCGACAAGGCTTTGGAGTATAACCCAAAGAATATCGACCTATATCAGTATATCGGTCCGGCATATTTCCAGATAAAGGAGTATGATAAGGCGCTTGAGGTGTATGACCGCTGCCTTGCGGTAGCCGATTCGCTCGACTATCAGTTGCGTGCCTCGGTACTCACGGGCAAGGGCGATGTGTATTATGCGCTGAAGGACACTGCGCAGTCGTTTGCCTGCTATGAGGAGGCATTGAAGCTCGACCCGACCAATGTGTCGCTGATGAACAACTATGCCTATTTCCTTGCCGTTGAGGGTCGTGACCTCGATAAGGCTGAACAGCTGAGCACTAAGGCGGTGAATGCCTCGCCGAATAATGCCACTTTCCTCGACACCTACGCTTGGGTGTATTTCAAGAAGGGGGATTATAACCTTGCGCTCATCTACATAGAATATGCTCTGAAAAACGATGTAGGGGAGAATGCTGAGGTGATGGAACACTATGGCGATATCCTCTTTATGAACGGTCAGCCCGAAAAGGCACTGGAATGGTGGGAAAAGGCACTTAAACTCGACCCGGAGCGCGACGTGCTGAAGCGGAAGGTGGAGAATAAGACGTATTTCTTTAAGTGAGAGGTAAGAGGTGAGAGGTAAGAATGAATTTTTTTGAAAATATTGATAACGATTGAATATGAAGAAAGGATTAATTGCACTTGCAGCTACGATTGTGGCTATGGCAGCTGTGCTTGGCAGCTGTAGCACACAGAAGAAAGGCGGCGTGCAGACTTCGGGCGGAATGTTGCCCGAAAATATGCAACAACGATTTGAGAACACAGTTGCTACATATACCGATTGGGACACCTTTAAGGCTTCGGGCACTGTGACCATTGGCGGCAAATCACCTTTCTCATCGGCAATGCAGATAACAATGGTGCGCGGAAAGAGCGTGAATGTGTCGATTCGACCGCTTTTGGGCATTGAGATGGGGCGCATTTACATCACCGGTGACTCGATTGTGGTGGTCAATAAGGTGGAAAAATACTATATTGCCGAGAACTTGACGCTTATTGCCGGCGGAATACCCATGAACATCAACGATATGCAGAATCTGTTGCTGTCGCGTATGTTTGAGCTTGGCAATGGTACGATAACCACCCATCCGGCTACGTTGAAGTCGATAACCGAGGGCGCAAACAATCGTGTGAATGTGACATTGCAGCCCAAGGGAATGGATTTCGCCTACACTTTTGCCTTAAACAGCGAGGGTGAGGTGCGTGGTTTATCGCTTGAGGCGGGCGATTCGCCAGTGAACTTGAGCGTTACCTACTCAGCCCACCAAGCTACCGACTATGGCAAGGTGGCGAGCAACGTGGTGATGTCGTCGCGCTTTGGCGAACAGGATATGCAACTCACATTTGAACTGAATCCTGCAATGCTCTGGAACCAGTCGGTTAGCGACCGTTCGCCCATCGATACGCGCTATCGCCGCATTGATGGCATGGCTTTGCTCAAGGGAATGTTTAGGTAAGAGGTAAGGGGTAAGAGGTAAGAGAGGGGGTG
>CALZFJ010000084.1 GCA_945645715.1 uncultured Prevotellaceae bacterium
CAACTGGCGCATCACCTACGACGGACTCGGCAAGATTGAGAAGCTGAAGAAGTGGTTTAAGACCATCACGCTTTCACACGCTTACCAATGCACCTACTCTGTAGGCTCATTCTCGAGCTACAGCGACTGGATTGCAGTGGGCGAGGGCTTGGGATACAGCAAGAGCGAACTTACGCAGAATCCTTATCCTACGTCGCCCTACAATATCTCGTCGGTATCGCTCACCGAGAAGTTTGCGCCTCTCATCGGACTGGCTGCAACTATGAAGAACAATGTGACATTTAATGCCGAGTATCGCGACTCACGCACGCTCACACTCAACTCGTCGGCAGGACAGGTGGTGGAGGCTCTAAGCAAGTCGCTTGTGATAGGAGGAGGCTACAAGATAGCCAATTTCAACTCAATCTTGAAGATTGGCGGTCAGCAGCAGGGTGTGAGCAATGACCTTACGATGAATCTCGACTTCACGCTATCTAACAACAGTGCGCTTATCCGCAAGATTGAGAGCAACATCACGCAAGCAACAAGTGGCACACGCACGCTGTCGATTAATTTCACTGCCAACTATGTGCTGAGCAAGCGCATCACCCTCGGTGCATACTTCGACCACCAGGTGAATACGCCGCTCGTGTCGTCGTCGGCATATCCTACGACCAACAGCAGCTATGGTATCTCAGTGAATCTCTCGCTCGCGAAGTAAACGCTAAAGGTAAGAGGTTTTTTAAAGGTAAGAGGTAAGGGGTAAGAGGTAAGAGAACATCGAGGCTGGGAAAGGACCTGTAGGGTCGCGCCTTGGTGCGACCGAAGCGACTTCCCCGGTGATGGTATGAACGCGCCTTGGTGCGACTTCCCGGTGATGAAAAGGAACACGAATCACACGAATTTCACGAAAAAATCCTTGAAACCACGGTTTCAGAACTCCATGCTGCGGAGGGTGAGGACTAATATCCTTTTGGTTGAGGCAGTCATGGAGTAGAGCGCTCCCGAGCGAATGCCGAGAATCCACACTATGTCGCCGTCGGCGGTGAGAAGCAGCACGCGGCGTTTCTGTGGCTCTGAGAGCTTCAAGTCGCTGAAAATGTCGCTCACAAGTCGGGTACCTTTCATTCCGAACGGGCGGAACCGGTCGCCTTGCTGCCAGTGGCGCAATTCGAGTTTGGCATTGAGAATCGAAGCATCGAAGCACACTGCCGTTTTCCCGTTGAGGCTACGCGGCAAGAATCCGGCGGCATCACGTATCTCCACGTTCATGACTTGTTCGATAGAGGGGATTTCTTCGTCGCCGGTCGAAGGTGAAATGTCGAGGAAATCGCGATTGATTACGCCGATATGCGAACCGGAGATAAAGCGGCAGCCGGTGGAGGCGGCAAGCATCTCATTGACTTGTGCCGAATTAAAGCCATATTGGCGGATAATTTCAAATAGTGCCGTGTGAATGTTGGTGCCCACTCTCTTGCCGAGTGAGGCAAGATTGATGCGCACAATATCGCCGTCGGTAGAGCAGCACGCTTGCTTCAGCTCATCGATATATTGCCGGTAGAGGCTATTGCATTGCTGCACATTGCCAATGGTGCGGAGAATGCCGCTCTGTGCATCGGGGAACTGACGTAGCAGCTCAGGAATGACGATGTTGCGCAGGCGGTTGCGCTTCACGATGCTTTCAAGGTTAGTGCTGTCGGTGACCCATGTTTGCCCGATTTCGGCAGCAAAGGCTTCAATCTCGCCACGCGACACACCGAGCAGTGGGCGTCGAACGTCGCCACTCACGGGGCGCATTGCCGTGAGTCCTGCAATGCCGCTGCCGCGCATAAGGTTAAGGAAAAGAGTTTCTACATTGTCGTCGCTGTGATGAGCCACCACCACAGCATCGAGACTGTGCTCGCGCATCAGCTCGCGGAACCAGGCGTAGCGCAGTTCGCGGCAAGCCATTTCGGTGGAAACACCATGCGCGCGTTCGTAGGCCGGTACATCGAAGTGCGTTACAATGCACTCCACGCCAAGGTCGCGGCAAAGAGCCGTGACAAAGTGCTCATCGCGCACCGATTCCTCGCCACGGAGGTGGAAATTGCAGTGAGCCACCGTGCAGCGGTATCCAAGCTCCAACATCACACGCAGCAGCACCACCGAGTCGGCACCACCGCTCACAGCCACAAGATAAGCCTCATTGGGCGACAGAATGTGATGTGATTCAATGAATTTTGCTACTTTTTCAATAAAAACATTCTTTTCCATACCGCAAAATTAATAAGTAAATGTTATTTTTTGTAACTTTGCAGAAAAATTATTTATATAGCACACGTAATTATCATGTTAGAGAAGATAAATACACTTAAAGAGCAGATTGAGGCTTTGACCGCCAGCAATGCAGAGGAAATCGAGGCTCTTCGCATAAAATATTTGAGTAAAAAGGGCGAAGTATCAGCTCTTTTCAATGACTTCCGCAATGTGCCCAACGAGCAGAAGCGCGAAATCGGACAGAAGCTCAATGAGCTGAAGACGCTTGCTACCGAGAAAATCAACGCACTGCGCGAGGCATTTGCAAGCAATGACTCAGCCGATGCAGCTATCGACCTCACACGCACAGCAGCACCCATGGAGGTGGGAACACGCCACCCGCTGTCGCTTGTTCGTCAGGAGATTATCAATATTTTCTCACGTCTTGGCTTCACCGTGGCTGAAGGTCCGGAAGTTGAGGACGATTGGCACGTGTTTGGCGCTCTCAACTTTGCTGAGGATCACCCTGCACGTGACATGCAGGACACCTTCTTCATTCAGCGCTCGCCCGATGTGCTACTTCGCACCCACACCTCATCGGTGCAAAGCCGCGTGATGGAGCACGCACAGCCACCAATCCGCATTGTGTGCCCCGGCCGCGTGTATCGCAATGAGGCAATTTCCTATCGTGCACACTGCTTCTTCCACCAGGTGGAAGGACTCTATATCGACAAAAACGTGTCGTTTACCGACTTGAAGCAGGCACTTCTCTACTTCGCCCGCGAGATGTTTGGACCGGAAACGCAGATACGCCTTCGCCCGTCGTACTTCCCCTTCACAGAGCCATCGGCTGAGATGGATATCTCGTGCGACTTGTGTGGCGGCAAGGGCTGCAACTTCTGCAAGCACACCGGTTGGGTGGAGATTCTTGGCTGCGGTATGGTCGATCCTAATGTGCTTGAGGCATGCGGAATCGACAGCAAGGTGTATAGCGGCTATGCCTTCGGAATGGGCGTGGAGCGCATCGCCAACCTGAAATATCGCGTGAAAGACTTGCGCATGTTCTCAGAGAACGACGTTCGCTTCCTTGAGGAGTTTAAATCGGCACATTGAGTTTGAGAGGTAAGAGGTGAGAGGTAAGAGGTAAGGGTGAGAGATGCCGGGTGGAATCTTGCTTCTATGCAACTGAAAACTGATTGATGATATGTTCTGGAACTTTCTTGCAGTAGCTCTGGGTGGCGCGATAGGCTCGTGCTTGCGTTACGCCATGTCGCTCACGTTCAACGGCTCGCACTCGGTGCTGCCGTTGCAGACGCTCACTGTGAACATTTTAGGCTCGTTTGCCATTGGGCTTCTCTATGCCTATGTGAGCAATTATACCGTGCCTACGGTGACAAAGATGTTCCTCTTTGTGGGACTTCTTGGCGGTTTCACCACTTTCTCATCGTTCTCGCTTGAGACGGTGGCGATGCTGCGCAACGGCTACTTTGGCGCAGCGGCTCTCTATTCACTCGGAAGCCTTGTGCTGGGATTGGCAGCCGCTTTTGGTGGAATTTTCCTTGGCGACAAGATTATAGGCTGGATAGAGCACTGACAAAAGCCGATAAGTTTTTTTTTGACATTTACATAATACGCGCTGGATAGATGACGATAAAGGAGAGATACGCAGGCGTGATAGGGTGGTTTAGCGAAAACCGCCCCATTGCCGAGACGGAGCTGCACTACAGTAACCCCTTTGAGTTGCTTGTGGCTGTGATACTCTCGGCACAGTGCACCGACAAGCGCATCAATATGGTCACTCCCGCACTCTTTGCGGCTTATCCCACCCCTGCCGATATGGCAAATGCCACGGTCGAGGATATCTTTGAGTATATCAAGAGTGTTACGTTTCCCAACAACAAGGCCCGCTCGCTGCTGGGCATGGCAAATGCCCTCGTCGATTTGCATGGCGGTGAGGTCCCTGCCGATATGGACGCGCTGGTGAAGCTGCCCGGCGTGGGTCGTAAGACTGCCAATGTGATACTCTCGGTCATCTTCGGAAAGGCTGCGATGGCGGTGGATACACACGTGTTCCGCGTGTCGAACCGCATCGGACTCACTGCCGATTCGCCTAATCCGCTCGTCACCGAGAAGACCCTTGTGAAGCATATTCCCGAGGCACTTGTGGGAAAAGCTCATCACTGGCTGATTCTGCATGGCCGGTATGTGTGCACTGCACGCGCTCCCAAGTGCATGGAGTGTGGCATCAAGCAATGGTGCAAGCACTATGCAGCCGCCGGTAGCGGAAAGGATGCACCGATGGGGAAGAAGAAAGCAAAAGCCGGTGCTGCAAAGAAAGATTCACTGAAATAACCAAGAGCTGAGATATGAACGAATTGTTCCTGTTGATAATAGAGATAGTAGGCACGATAGCCTTTGCCATAAGTGGCATACGACTTGCCGCAGCCAAGAATTTCGACTGGTTTGGCGCATATATGGTAGGACTTGCCACTGCAATTGGAGGCGGCACCGTGCGCGACCTGCTACTCAACACCACACCCTTCTGGATGCTCAATGGCTGGTATCTTGGCGTGACGGGACTTTCGCTGCTTACCGTGATTCTGCTCAAGCGCTACCTTGTGAAACTGAATCAGACGGTGTTTATCTTCGACACCGTGGGGCTTGCGCTGTTTGTGGTGATAGGCATACAGAAGACGCTGCTTTTCGGCTTCCCCATGTGGGTAGCTATATTCATGGGCACCACCACAGGAGCACTTGGAGGTGTGCTTCGCGACATTTTCATCAATGAGGAACCGCTCATATTCCGCAAGGATATATATGGCACTGCGTGCATTGCCGGCGGAATAGTATATTGGGCAATAGCCCTGTTCTCCGACTCGGTAATACTCCAGCAGAGTGCGTGTGGCATAACAGTGATATTGCTGCGCGTGCTTGCCGTGAAATACAACTGGTCCATACCGATTCTCCACAATTATTCAACCAACGAAAAAGAATAAAATTTTATTATATTCGACGTGAAACAGAAAACGAAAACTACAGCCGTACAGTTAGTGAAATATGGACTGGTGGGCGTGAGCAACTCGCTCATCACGCTCGCTGTGATTTTTGTGTGCAACGAATTGCTTGGCTTGAAGCTTATGCTTGCCGATGTGATTGGCTACATTGCGGGCGTAATCAATAGCTTCATCTGGAACAAAAACTGGGTGTTCAAGTCGCACAATCATCGCTTGCGATATGAGATGTCGCTGTTCCTTATAGGTTTTCTGCTCTGTTTCGGGCTTCAGTTCCTCACTGTGCTGGTGCTGCGAAACCCCATGAAGGCACTCGACATAACACTGCTCGGCATGCCGAGCGATGTGGTGGGAGAGTATGCAGCAGTGTGCATCGGTATGGTGGTATATACGCTGAGCAACTTCATCTTCAACCGTTGTCTCACTTTCCGCAAGTAGAACTTAATCGAGAGCTATGAAGCAACACAAGCACCTAAGCACCGACATTGCGCTGCTCATCTTCCTTGCCGGAGTGGTGGCACTGCTTATTTTCCCGATATTAGGCAATTCGGCTCTGAATGGTGTGGAGCTGCGAATGCTCAATGCCATAGCCGAAGGTGATGCTGTGGGCAACCTCAGCAATATCTTCAGCAGTCGTGCCAACATATTCTATGCAGCCTATCAATATCTCGTAGAGCTGCTTGACGGGCTATTGCCCGACCTGCCCGATGCCTTTGTGGTGCGACTGCCCGGAGCGGCAATAGTGATGACGATGACGCTGTGCCTCTTTCGCTTCGACGGCGACTTTGAGCGGCTCAATGCCTCGTTCCTTGCTTCGCTGCTTTTCCTTTCAACTACGATTGTGGTGGAGATGACATTCTCTGCGACGCCGGTGTTGCTGCCGGCGGCACTTTTCATCTTTGCAATGATGTGCCTCTATCACTGGCTGCATCACGGCACGCGCCGCTACTTCTGGCTGGTGACGTTCTCCTCGGCAATAGCCACGATGCTTATAGGAGTGACGGCTCCGGTGTCGATGGCTTTAATGGCTTACACCTTCATCGCGGCATCCCACTTCCGCGCCTACCGGCGCTATCTTGTCATCACAGTGGCACTTGTGGCATCGTGTGCAGCGGCATTCTTCGCCATCTATGTGCTCACCGGCAATGCCGAGACGGCAAAGTGCATCTTCCACCTGCAACACCAGTTTGCGCCAACGGGCACTATCAGCGACAATATGGCATACATCTTCCTGAGCTATGTGGTGCTGGGAATCTTCCCATGGTCGATACCTCTGCTTCTGTCGCTGCCGCGGCTTGCAGGCAGGGCTAACCGCATAGTGGGGATATTCAAGAAACTAACACTTCTGCAACGCTTCGGCGTGATAATATTCCTGTTTTCGCTGCCAATGATGCTGTTTGGCACGGAATTGACAAATATACTGCTTATCACGTCGATATTCTTCAATATGCCCCTCATAGGCAAGTATCTGCTGCTGCAATTCAAGCACCACCCCTCGGTGTGGCGCATCACCGGAGCCATTTGTGCCGGCATCATCGGACTTGGGGCGTGTGCCTTCGTGGCGGTGAATCTGCATGATGCAGGGGCAACCTCCCCCGTGATGGCAACATGGCTCGACGAAGTGTGCGATTTCCTCACCCTGCCCGACGGCTGGAGCAAGTGGTGCATATTCATCACAGCAATGATATTCGTGAGCCTTTACACCCTGTGGCGCAGTGTGCGTGAGATAGGCCACAACAATCGCTTCCTCTACAACATCATTGCCCTCTACCTCCTCGCCGTCACCCTCGTGGTAGGCTACATCGTCCCGTAATCAATAAAGTTGCCCCACACAGCCAGTGGCTACAGCACTGATTGTGTGGGGGTAATGCGATTGCAATGAGAGCTATGATTTACTTGGTCAGCTCGGCAGGGAGAATGGGCATTGCGCCCTTCTGGGTGCACACAAATGCCGAGGTCTGCACTGCACACTGGTGAGCTTCAGCCACCGAGCGGCCTTTGATGATATTTGAAATGAATGCTGCCGTGAAAGAGTCACCGGCACCAACGGTATCAGCCACTTGCACTTTTGGTGTGGGCTGGAACGATACGTTGCCCGGAGTGAACACGTAGCTGCCATTGATTCCGCAAGTGAGAATAAGCATCTTCAGATTGTATTTGCCGAGCAAAATCCAGCACTTATCCTGCAAGTCGATACCGGGATAGCCAAACATACGGCTCACTGCAACCAATTCTTCATCGTTGATTTTGAGAATATTGCAGCGCGTCATTGAGTTGCAAAGGATTTCCTTGTTGTAGAAGCCTTGACGCAGATTCACGTCGAATACCACAAGCTGTCCGTCACCGCTCGGCATAGCGTCGAGGAAACGGTTGATTGTGTTGCGCGAAACCACGTTTCGCTGTGCGAGTGAGCCGAAGCACACAGCCTGAGTCTTCTCGGCAATAGCTTCGAGGCGTGCAGTGTAGGGGATATTGTCCCACGCTACATTCTCCTTGATGTCGTATTGCGGAATACCTGCCTGGTCGATTTCCACCTGAACTGTGCCGGTGGGATAGGGCACTTTTTCAATCACCTGATTCAGCCCCT
>CALZFJ010000085.1 GCA_945645715.1 uncultured Prevotellaceae bacterium
TTGCCAGAGTGCCTTCACTGCGGCGCCCTCGCCTATGCGGTTGCTGTTCTCGGTAGTGTAGGAGTCGATACCCATACGGTAGCTCACCCACCACCAGTCGAAGATGTCGGCTTTCACGCTGAAGTTGCCGGTGAAGCGCTCGGTGTTGTCCTTCATCTTGTAGTTATCGAGCATCCAGTAGGGGTTCTCGATGTCGTCCTCAAGATTCTGGCGGTCGGCAAACATGCGGTATTTAGAGCCGTCCTCGTTGAGGTAGTGGCGCATGTCGTCGCTACCGGCAAAGTTATAGAGGGCTGTCATCGAGCCGTTGCCCGACGAGCCATAGAGTCCTGCCGAGGTGAGGGTCTTGTCGGTGCGCGACTGTGAGTAGGCTACGTTGGCACCGAAAGTGAGCATTTTCCACTTCTGCTCGCCATTGAAGCGGAAAGTAGTCTTGGTGAAGCCGGTGGTGGGTATGATACCGTCCTGGTCGTAGAACGAACCCGAGAGGAAGAACTTGCCGTTCTTGTTTCCGCCGGCGATGCTCAGGTTGGTATCCCATGCACCGCTGTTCTCGAAGAAGTTGCCCACATTGTCATACCACTGTCCGCCGGTTTCAGATATTTTGGCACCCCACGACTGGGTGGTGTAGTCCTGGAGCACGGCGTTTCCGTTCTCGTCGCTTGTGTAGTATCCGCGGGCGTAGGTCTTCTGCTGCTCAGGCAGCTTGTGCACCCAGCTTGTGGTGTATTTGGCATTGAGGTTCACCTCCACGGCACCTTCTTTTCCCTGCTTGGTGGTGATGAGCACCACGCCGGCTGCTGCACGCGAGCCGTAGAGGGCAGCTGCTGCCGGGCCCTTCAGTACCGACATGTTCTCAATATCCTCGGGGTTGATATCCATGATACGGTTACTGTTGGAGGTGGCATTGGCAAGCATTCCATGGTATGCTGAGTTGCCAATCGACGAGGTGGAGTTGTCGTAGATAACGCCATCTACCACAAAAAGCGGCTGGTTGTCGCGCTCGAGCGATGTTCCGCCACGCAGGATAATCTGCGAACCGGCACCTGCCGAGCCCGATGATTGTGTAATCGACACACCTGCAATCTTTCCGGCGAGTGAGTTGATTGCATTGGTGTTCTTGTTCTTCATAAGTTCCTCGGCATTGATGTCATCAACGGCATAGCCGAGCGATTTCTTCTCACGCTTGATTCCAAGGGCGGTCACCACCACCTCATCGAGGGCGTTGCCACCTTCGAGGGTCACATTCACGGGCTTGCCTCCCACCTTGATTTCACGTGTCACCATTCCCACATAGGAGACGATGAGGGTGCTGCCATTGGGCGCGTCGATCGAGAAGTGGCCGTTGACGTCGGTTGTCACTCCTCGCTTTGTGCCTTTAAGCATCACTGTGGCACCGATAAGCGGCTCGCCACTTGCATCAGTAATCACACCTGTAGCCTTCATTGTCTGGGCAACGGCTGTAAATCCCACCGGGCTATCCACAAGGATGCTCGGTGCACCGCATGCCAATGAAAGTGCTACCAATAATGAAAATTGTTTTTTCATAAGCGCGTACATTTAAGTTAGTAATATAGTGTTATTTTGGTCTTTTTTGTAATGAGTCGTTTGTGCGCGTACATTGTGCTGTACGAAACCGATATTACTTGAATTGATAAACCTTTCATTCTGCATCAAACAACCTTTTTTAATATTTTCTACGTATGCCGCTGAGGCACCTTCTGTGCCAATCCCCAAGGGGCATAAACTTGAATTGTTATGCAAATGTAGCAATTTTCACTTTATTACACAAATTTTCAATGACTTTTTTTGACTTTTTGCCACTTATTTCCCATTTTTGGCAGATTTTTTCTACCACAACACGCCATTCTATCGACGTTTGCCTCCATAACAACCCATTTTCCGAGAAAAACGATACTGATTTAATGTTTTTTGCCAATATTTCAGCCTATTTCAAAAATTTTATCCAATAATTATCTTCCACCGATAATATTGTAGCAAAAAAACTGTCAAAATGAAAAAATTTAGTGTTTGTTATCATTTTTTTAGTAAAAAAGTATCGGAGGTTTAAAATTATTAAGTATATTTGCGAATCATTTCTGCTTTTAAATACACAAAGCCGGATTGACGAGTATAAAACAATTTATTTACAAACAATACTAAACAAAACGCTTATGAAAAAACATTATGCTCTTTTAGGAGCTTTGTTTCTGGCATTTGGCGCTCCTTATTGGAGTGGAAACGCAGTTTATGCGTCGCCTGAGCCTCAGGTAGCCGCACAGGCTACTAAAGTCATTACAGGTGTTGTTACCGATTCCAACGGAGAACCCGTAATCGGTGCAAGTGTAATCGAGCCGGGCACAACGCGCGGCACAGTGACTAACGTTGATGGTAAGTTCTCGCTCCGTGTGAGTGCTAATGCAAAAGTGAGAATTTCCTATGTGGGCTGCAAGACCCAAGAGGTCAAGGCTGCCGACAACCTTAAAATCACCCTCGCCGACGACAAAGCCCTTCTCGATGAAGTGGTTGTAGTGGGTTTCGGTACTCAGAAGCGTGCCAACCTTACCGGTGCAGTTTCTACCGTTGATGTAGCAAAGACAGTAGAAAGCCGCCCTGTGGGTGATGTTACCAAGGCTCTCCAAGGTGCAGTGCCGGGCTTGACCGTTACAGCATCTAACGGTGCCATCAATACCCAAGCCAACATCAAAATCCGTGGTACGGGTACTCTTTCAAACGGCCAAACTTCAAATCCTCTTATCATCGTAGATGGTGTGCAGACCGACGATATCTCTTTCGTAAATCCTGAGGATATCGCCGAAATGTCGGTTCTCAAGGACGCAGCCTCGGCTTCTATCTATGGTTCGCGTGCTGCATTCGGTGTGATTCTCATCACCACCAAGTCGGGTAAGCAGGCTGAGCGCGTGTCGGTGAAATACACCAACAACTTCTCTTGGAGCTCGGCTACCAAACTTCCTGACTACGGCTCAGTGCCCGACCAGATTCGTGCACTCATGCAGACCAACAACCGTCAGGGCGTTGACAACGAGCTCTTCGGTATGTATCTCGACAAGATGCTCCCCTACGCTGAGGCTTGGTATAAGCAGAATGGCGGCAAGAAGCGTGGCTACGACGTGATGCGCCCATTCGAGAGCATGGACAACGTGGGTGACTTCTATCAGGACCCCACCACCGGCGCTACTATGTACTATGCCGACTGGGACGTTAAGGACATCATGTTCAACAGCGCTGCTCCTTCGCAGAAGCACAACGTGAGCATCGACGGTAACACCGGCAAGACTGCATACCGCCTCTCGGCAGGCTACGACAGCCGCGAAGGCCTTATGGCTTTTGCCACCGACAAGATGCGCCGCTACAATGCAAGCGCCAACATCTCTACCGAAATCTTCTCATGGCTGCGTGCAGGTGCCAACATCAACTTCTCGCAGAAGAAATATGACGGCAAGAACATGTGGGGACGCGGTGGATACACCTACATCTGGCGCTGGGGTTCTTACTTCGGACCCTACGGATACCGCCTCGCCGACGATGGCAAATACTACGACAACCAGGCTATCGCCGACCGCAAGCAGAGCGGCACTAACAGCGACATCGCCCGCAACATTCGCCTCCAGGGCTACTTGGACGCCACTATCATCAAGGGCCTTATCCTGCATGCCGACTTCACTTACGACATCACCACTATCAACAACCAGCTCTCTTACCTGCCTATCTACGGCTGGAACAACTGGTCGAACTCAACCAGAGCTCCCGAGACTATGGTGCTCCAAAAGAACACCTACGCTCAGCAGAGCAACACTCGCCAGGACAAGTGGGCTACCAACGTTTATGCAACCTATGAGTTTGGCTTCAACGATGCCCACAACTTCAAGGTAATGGCAGGTACGCAAATCGACCGCACCGAGTACAACTACTTCTCAGCCCGCAAGAATGAGCTTGGCGACAACGACAAGCCATTCCTCGGCCTCGCAACAGGTGGTGCTGCCGGAACCAACATGACTATCTCCAACACCATCACCCACCACGCTACAGCCGGTTTCTTCGGACGTATCAACTATGACTACATGGGCAAATACCTCCTCGAGCTTAACGGACGCTACGATGGTTCTTCTTCATTCCCGGCACACAAGCAGTGGGCATTCTTCCCATCGGCTTCACTTGGCTACCGCATCTCTGAAGAGGCTTTCTTCGAGCCTGCAAGAAAATATGTGAACAACGCCAAGATCCGTGCTTCTTACGGTCAAATCGGTAACGAAGCTATCGGTGACTACATGTTCCTTGAGCGCATCTCAAGCGTTTCATCGGGCAACGTTATTTGGCTTAACTCAGGTGGCACAAAGGTGTCGATGCTCAACACTCCGTCGCTCGTTTCTTCTGAGCTTTCTTGGGAGCGCATCGCAACTACCGACATAGGTCTTGACCTCAGCTTCCTCAACAACAGCCTCAACGTTACGTTCGACTGGTTCCAGCGCGACACTCGCGACATGCTCGCTCCGGGTATGACTCTTCCGGCAGTGCTTGGCGCAAGCGCTCCTTACGCTAACTCAGGACAACTCCGCACCCGTGGCTGGGAACTCGGTATCAGCTGGAATCACAAGTTTGGCGATGTAAATGTATGGGCAAGCGCAAGCGTTGCCGATGCTAAGACCAAGGTTGTGAAATACAGCAACGAGAACAAGCTCATCAGCAACTTCTACGATGGTATGGATTATGGTGAAATCTGGGGCTTCGAGACCGACCGCTACTTCGAGGAATCGGACTTCAACGGCAAGGACGCCGACGGCAAGTGGATTTACAAGGACGGCGTTGCCGACCAGACTTTCCTTGAGCAAGGCTCATTCCGTTACGGCCCCGGCGACATCAAGTTCAAGGACCTCAACGGCGACGGCCTTATCAACGCAGGTGATCCTAAGATGAAAGATGAGAACGGTAACCTAATCCCGACAGCTTCAGTACGCAACCATGGTGACCTCAAGGTTATCGGTAACGCAACTCCGCGCTATGAGTATTCATTCCACCTCGGTGCATCTTGGAAGGGTATCGACCTCGACCTCTTCTTCCAGGGTATCGGTAAGCGCGACTTCTGGTATGACAACGCATTCACAATGCCGTTTGCCCGTGGTGCCGACGCTACCTACGCACACCAGGATTCTTACAACAAGATTCTCTATGCCGACGACAACCGCACTATCCTCGGCTATGAAATCAACCAGAACAACGAATACCCGGTTATGTACGGCGGTCACGCCAATGCCGGTAAGGTCAGCGGTCTTCTCGCCGGTCGCTACAACTTCTACCCACAGACCAAATACTTGCTCAACATGGCTTATCTGCGCATGAAGAACATCACCGTGGGTTACACTCTCCCACAGGAGATTACAAAGAAGGCTCTCATCCAGAAGGCCCGTATCTACTTCTCGGCAGAGAATCCGTTCCTCATTTACAACGGCATGGGCAAGAACCCTATCGACCCCGAAATCGGTACAAACTGGAAGACTTCAAACAGCTACAGCAACGGTACATTCGGACGTACGGATCCTGTGATGCGTTCTTACTCATTTGGTATGCAAGTAACATTCTAATCATCTAAAAACACTGAAGTAACAATGAAAACCAAGATAACATTAGGTGCTATTGCACTCTTAGGGCTTACGCTCACAAGTTGCAATGACTTCCTCGACGAAAACCGTTATCCCTCTACTCAGGAAATCAGCAACCCTGCTTTCTGGAGCAATGAGGCTCTCGTTGAGCAAGAATGCAACACTTTGTACAACTATATTTCGGGCTACGGTTCGGGCAACTCTACCGGTGAGTTCTATTTCAGCACCCTGAGCGACGACCAGGCAGGCAACTCTTTCACCGACTGGAAGAACACCGCCGTGCCAAGCGCATCGGGCAGCTACAGCACTCCCTACACCCGCATTCGCCACGCTATGGCAATCGTCGATGGTGTTCGCAGCTCATCGCTCGACCCTGCAAAGCGCAACAACTTTGAAGGTATCGCACGCCTTAACCGCGCTTTCCAGTTCTGGACTCTCGTGAAACGCTATGGTGACGTCACATGGGTGAGCAAGAAGCTCGACGTTGCCGACAACGACGTAGTGTATGGCACACGCACCAACCGCGACATCGTGATGGACTCTGTCCTCGCCGACCTCGACTATGCTATCGCTACCATCTCGGCTCAGAGCGGAAAGCTCACTTGGAGCAAGGATCTTGCACTCGCAGTGAAGAGCGACATCTGCCTTTGGGAGGGTACTTACTGCAAGTATCGCACCGAGGCTGAGAATGGATATGCTGCCAATGAGGCTCGCGCCAAGAAGTATCTTGAGGCTTGCGTTGACGCTTCATCGAAGCTTATCGATAAATATCCTGTAGGCAAGAACTATCAGAGCCTCTACAACAGCCTCAGCAAAGACCTTGCAGGCAACCCCGAGATTATTTTCTACAAGGCTTACGACGAGGTTAACCTCCGCCACTCTACTGTTTCCTACACCGCTTCTTCTACTAAGGTGAACGGTATCACAAAGGACGCTTTCGATGCATTCCTCTTCACCGACGGTCTCCCCAAGAGCAAGACTGCTCTCAACACTACCGACCAGCCCGTGAAGAACGCGGCAGGCGAGTGGTCGATCGCTCACATGCTTGAGGTGCGCGACGGTCGTCTTTCTCAGATCACCGACCCGGTGGTTTACTACACCGACATGACTTGGGTTCGCGAGGGTTCAATGGCTATGACTTCTTCTACCGGTTACGGTGTGCGCAAGTTCGACAACACTACACTTCCCTACACAGGTCGTGTGAACTCTGCCGGCAACTACACTTCGGCTCCTCTCTATTGGGGCGCACTCATCTGCCTCAACTACGCAGAGGCTAAGGCTGAACTTGGCAATCTCACCGACGGTGACCTCGACAAGACTCTCAACAAGCTCTACGACCGTGCTGGTCTGCCCGCACAGACTGTAGCTAAACTCACTGCCATCAACGACCCCGACAACAACCTGGGCGTTTCGAGCCTCATCTATGAGGTACGCCGCTGCCGTCGCTGCGAACTTATGATGGATAAGGAGTATCGCTATTGGGACCTCATTCGCTGGCACAAGCTCGACCTCCTCGACAACACTACTCACCCAAATATCCTCCTCGGTGCTAAGGTTACAGGCGCTCCGGTTGATATCCTCAACGTAGGTGGTTACGTAGATGCTACTTTCGGCAAGGTCCGCAAGTATGAGGCTCGCCAGTATCTCTTCCCGATTCCTTCGGGCCAGATCGCGCTCAACCCCAAACTTGAGCAGAACAAGCTCTGGAAGTAATTTTTCCACAGCAAGCAATACAACAAAGAGGGCACCCACTGAGTGCCCTCTTTTCTTTTCCACTCCAAATCAGCCACAATCCCAAGGTGACGGTTTGGCTTATTGCAAAAATCGGCTTATTCCCGATGCTTACGCAAAAGAATCACCCCGGTCACTTCTCTCAGTGTGACCGGGGTGATTCATTATCTTCTATCTGTGCCCTTGCAGCAGGGCATCAGAATTAGCTCTGTGACGTGTAGCAGTTATCAGAAGTTTAGCAGGGTATCAGAACGAGCTGTTGATGTCGAACACGCGCGAACGCGCCAGCATGCACGCTCCTATCATTCCGGCACGCTCTCGCAGCGCCGAAATCTTAACCACAGTGTCCTTGTTCACCATGTTGAGCGAATGTTTCTTGATGGCAGTCTTGATGGGCAGAATCAGGTATTCATCAACCGTAGAAAGCACGCCACCCACAATCA
>CALZFJ010000086.1 GCA_945645715.1 uncultured Prevotellaceae bacterium
ACAGCCTCCACGCGCATAACGCCGTGTCCCTCAGTCACAGTGGTTCCGCGCAGCATCATATTGGTGGGGTAGGTGGCATCTTTCTTGAAGTGAGCCTCGATGTGGCTCTTCTTTATTACGGGTTCGCCGGTAAGAGTGCTTTCGTTCACGCTTAGAGTCATTGAGTCGAGCAGATGGCCATCGGCAGGCACCTCGTCGCCGGTTTCGAGAATCACGATGTCGCCCACCACAACGTCTTTACGGGGCACCGGGGTGATATTTCCGTCGCGAAGCACCTTCACGGGCACATCGTCGTTCACCTTATTGAGCATCTCAAATTTTTTGTTGGCATTCACTTCCACGAGGAAACCCACGAGAGTGGCAAGAGTGATGGCGATGAAAATGCCGAGCGGCTCAAGGAAGACAGTTGCAGGCTCGCCAAGAGCCATCACTTCATAGCACGAAATGCCAATGGAAAGCACCAGAGCCACGAGCAGTATTTTTATAAGAGGGTCGTTGAATTTCTCTACGAATTGCGACCACAGCGATGCCTTTTCGGGCGGAGTGAGCAGGTTAGCTCCATGAGTTTTGCGGCTCGTTTCCACCTCAGCCGCTGTCAGTCCCCTTAGTTTCTTCAAGTCAATCATATTGAGTAAATAATATTAGTGGCAAATCGCCGAGCCATGCACATTTCCACTTCGGGAGAATAGCAGCCCACCCGATTGCGTCCGCAAAGTTACTACATTTTCCCGATTATTCCTTATTCACTTGTTAAATTCCGAGAATTGTTGTAGATTTGTGGCGGAATTAACTTTCTGTAATCAATAACAACTGAAAACTATTTTTTCATTATGATTCAACTTATTATGAGACTGGTTGCCGCTATAGCTATTCTTGTGGGCTATGTGGCGCAGTGTGGTGCAGAAACTTTTATGGGTGGTCGCACCGATTTCCGCGACGAGACTATCTATTTCGCAATGACAACGCGATTCTACGACGGTGACCCCAAAAACAATGTGTGTGGCTGGGACCATCAGAGTGTGCAAATTGCCAACAATGACCCCGACTGGCGCGGCGACTTCAAAGGACTTATTGATAAGCTCGACTACATAAAGGCTCTTGGCTTTACTGCTATCTGGATTACTCCGGTGGTGCAGAACGCTTCGGGCACCGACTTCCACGGCTATCACGCCATGGACATGAGCAGTGTGGATTTGCGCTACGAGAGCCGCAAGGAATGGGGCTCGGAGGAAGATGTTACGTTTCAAAGCCTTATCGATGCAGCCCATGCCAAGGGCATGAAGATTGTGCTCGACATTGTGCTAAATCACACCGGCAATTTCGGCGAGGCTACACTCAATCCGCTTTTCACCCGAAGCCGGAACATTAAGGACCAGGCTTCGGTGTCGGCTTCGATTATACCAAATTACGACCGTCTGCCATCGAATTACAATGACCTCCCCGGAACGCAGCAATATCAGGAGCGCTTCAAGTATTTCAAGAATCCGCAATACGACGTTCACAACTACTATCACCACTATGGCAACGGCTGGAACTGGGACTATCCGAGCCGCTGGTGGGGGCAGATTGCCGGCGACTGTGTGGATCTTAACACCGAAAATGATGCCGTAGCTGAGTATCTTGTGCAGTGCTATGGCGAGTTTATAAAGATGGGCGTTGATGGCTTCCGCATCGACACCACAGGACATATAGCCCGCCTCACCTTCAACAAGCAGTTCATTCCGCAGCTTATTGCACTCGGCGAGCAATATAAGGACAAGCGACTCAATGGCTGCCCATTCTATATGTTTGGCGAATGTTGTGCCCGATACAGCGAGGTGACCTATCGCGGTCAGGCCAATCTGTCGAGCTACTTCTACACTTGGAAATCGCCACAGTCGCTTCTCGACCAATACGATGGCTCTCAGGCATATTGGGACACACAGGTGCTCAACGAAGGACACGACTCTCCCGTGGGACCGATGAAGCTGTGTGAGCAGGAAACTGAATTCAGCCATACAAGCGACAATGTGTTTATGAAAAATGGCGCGTGGCATGAGCCCGACTACAGCGAGGCTTCGGGCTTCAATATCATCGATTTCCCCATACACTACAATTTCAACAATGCAGCAGCGGCTGTGAACATAGCCAAAAGCGGCGACAAATACTACAACGATGCATCGTGGAACGTGGTCTATGTGGATTCGCACGACTATTGCCCGGGTCCTAACGATGGCACCCGCTTCAATGGCGGCACTGCACAGTGGGCTGAAAATCTTTCGCTGATGTTCACCTTCCGTGGCATTCCATGTATTTATTATGGCTCGGAGGTGGAGTTCAAGAAGGGCTGCAAGGTTGATGCCGGAGGTACCGATATGCCGGTGAAGAACTCCGGGCGTGCCTACTTTGGCAACTATCTTGAGGGAAGTGTCACTGCTACCGACTTTGGCGACTACACCGCCTCGGGCAACGTGGCTGCTACTCTCAATGCCGACCTTGCGCAACACATTATCCGCCTCAACAAGATTCGTGCTGCCGTGCCGGCTTTGCGTCGCGGACAGTACACCTGGGACGGCTGCTCTGCATCGGGCGGAATAGCTTTCAAGCGTGCTACCGCCGACAGTTATGCCCTCGTGGCGATTAACAGCGGAGCTACATTTACTAATGTTCCTTCGGGAACCTACGTTGATGTAGTTACGGGACAAAGCTATACACCCACGAGTGGCAAAATCACCATGAGTGCACCATCAGGCAAGGGGCAGCTTCGTGTGCTTGTGAAAGACTGGACAGGTGGCAAGGTGGGCGAAGATGGCAAATTTATCTATGCAACATCGCCGGTGGCGCATGGCGGCAGTGTCACCTTCGACGACCCGGGTGCCACCGAATACTACACTGCCGATGATGCCGTAGGGCAGCCTGCAGTGAAACTAACTCCAGCGGGAGGCACGTTTACAACCGAAATGCTCACAGTGACGGCAACGCTGAATGACGCTGCAGTGAGTGGCTGGTATCGCATTGGCGCAGATGGAGAAAAGACCACTATCTACGACACCGCAACATTCACCATCGGTGAAAACATGGCATTTGGCGAGACCGTTGATGTGCATTATGGGGCTTTTGATGTTTCGGGCGAGGAATTTACCGGGAAGGTGACATACAAAAAAGTTGATCCAAATGCCACAATCACAGTGTATGTGAAATCGCCCATACAGCCCTATCTCTATGCATGGAGCACTACTACCGGCTCGGTGGTGAAGCTTCTGGGCGACTGGCCCGGAAAGAAGCTCACCGCAACAACAATGGTGGGAGGTGAGGAATACTATTATCAGACTTTCGCTGACGTGAGTGTATTCAACATAATCTTCAACAACGGCCAAGGTGCACAAACTCCCGACATCAACGGAATTTCTGCCGACGTCTATTATGAATACGACGGACAGCGACAAGCAACCTTGTCGGGTGTAGAAGAAATCACCGTAGATGAAAGTGGCATCAATGACATCTTCACCATCGACGGACGCCGCCTGCACTCAGTAGGGTCGCTCAGCGACCTACCACGCGGCATCTACATCATCAACCGCCGGAAAGTGATGGTGAAATAATGCTTAATCGGGCAATTTCAGGGCGTTTGATTTCAGTGCAAAGTATTTCCACAGAGGAGCCACCATAAGCGACTGCTTCAGGTCTTCGCGGAGCAGCAGTTGCAGCACCTCATCTTCCGATAGGAATTTAATCGCGAGGTCTTCGGTCCGGTCGAGGCTTTGGCTGGAAATACGTTCCACGCCCGTTGCCAGGAAAGTGTATGTGATATTGTTAGTGGAAGCCGGGTTTTGCGAAAGCGCAGAAAACAGCTTCCACTCGCCATTTCCATATCCGGCTTCCTCGGCAAGCTCTCGTTTGGCGGCTTCAAGAGGCGTTTCGCCCTTCTCGGCAACACCGGCAACGAGTTCGGTGAAAACGTCTTGAAGTCCGTGCCTGTATTGCCGTGCCATCACAAATTTGCCGTCGGTGGTGATGGCAATGACATTCACCCAAGTGGGGTACTCCAGAATGTAATATTCATCGTTGATTACGCCATTAGGAAGCTGCACGGTGTCGCAACGTGCAGTAAGCCACGGCCGCTTAATGATATATCTTGTGCCAAGAATTTTCCATTTCTTAATTTCCGTGTTATTCTCTGTTTTGGTCTGCTCCTGATTTTGGATATTATTCATAATACATTGGTTTATTTACGTGAAAAAACGAAATCGGGCTGTAAATGTACTACAAAAAACACGCCATAGCAAGAGAATGGCAATAAATATGCCCACTGAAGGTGCCGATTTTTCATTTAAGATTGCATTGCATTCTCAATGATTGAGCTATTTCTCATATAGTGTAAGCTATTAAAGAAACTTGCCCCAATTCGCACTGAATCGGGCAAGGATATCTTTGTCGTCATTATGCCCTTAAATGAAAGAGCCGTGTGTAAACATTATTATAAAATTTTTGAATTACCAAAGTTATTTTATGATAAAAAAACCGTAAATTTGCACTCTAATCTGCGTTTACGCTGACGAAGACCAATTATGTAAGAAACTTTTTTTATACAACATATTACGGAATATCCGTGTAGTCGCATAAAGGTTTGGTCGCCTGTCAGCACTACCCGGAAGTTCTTTGACTTTTATATGGCAGACACTATACGGTTCATCGACCTTTTTGCCGGAATAGGAGGAATCCGCACCGGTTTAACACAGGCTCTTAATGAGGCTGGGTATGAAGCTCGCTGTGTTATGACTTCGGAGATTAAACCGTATGCAGTACAAGTGTTAAAAGATAATTATCCCCAAGAAAATATTGTGGGAGATATTACACAGGTTGACGCTAATTTAATTCCTGATTTTGATATTTTGTGCGCTGGTTTTCCATGTCAGGCATTTTCATCAGCTGGTAAAAGGCAAGGCTTTGCTGATACTCGCGGTACACTATTCTTTGAAGTCGAGCGTATTTTACGGGAAAAGCGACCTAAAGGTTTTATTCTTGAAAATGTCGAAGGACTTGTTAACCATGATAATGGGCGAACTTTAGAAGTTATTATTTCTAAACTTCTTGAATTGGGTTACAAAGTTAATTACAAAGTCCTTAACTCTTCAGACTTTGGAGTGGCACAAGATAGAAAACGTATCTATATTGTTGGAACATTTAACAAAGTTCCAGATTTAGACAATTTCCCTAAATCAACTGCCACTATTGGAAATATTCTTGAATCTGGACTTGATACCTCGCAAACACCCTTTATCCGTAATTTACTTGCTCATTTCACGATAGAAGATTTATACGGTAAATCTATAAAGGATAAGAGAGGAGGAGATGCCAATATTCACAGTTGGGATCTCGAAATTAAAGGACCGGTTTCTTCTGAACAAAAGCGATTACTCAACCTTATTCTTCGTCAACGAAGAAAAAAGAAATGGGCTGAAGAAATTGGTATTGAATGGATGGATGGAATGCCCTTGACTATAGAGCATATACGCACCTTCTTTAACCATCCCAATTTGCAAGAGATGCTAAGCGACCTTGCAGAAAAAGGTTATTTGAAATATGAATATCCTAAAAAGAAAGTAGAGGTTACGGATATTTTCGGAACTACTACAACTCAAAGGATTCAAGACACCTCTTTGCCAAAAGGTTATAACATCGTAGCCGGAAAACTTAGCTTTGAAGTTAGCAAAGTTCTTGACCCTAATGAAATTGCTCCGACATTAGTTGCAATGGATATGCAGAAATTATACGTTGCAGATAATGGTGGACTACGCAGATTTTCGTTGCGTGAAGGGCTGCGTTTGTTTGGCTACCCGGAAACAATGCAACTAAATGTTTCAGAGAAAGAAGGCTTTGACCTTCTTGGCAACACCGTTGTTGTTCCGGTTATCAAAGCAGTTTGTAAACGTCTTATTAACGCTATATATATCTAAATTCAATATGGCAGAACTCATCAGAATTACTGCAGAACAGGTTTATGACCATCTGCTAAATATAGATAAAATCAAGACTGTTGAAGGTCAAATCCGCTTCTTTCTTGGTGACGTAAACATTATTGTACGACAAAAAGATGTTGTCGGCAATATAATACAGGAATGGCTTGAAGGTTGGTTACGCAAAAACAATATTGCTTTTGCGCCCAATACCAATACCCAAATGCCACCTGACATATTCCTTAATCCGGATAATCACACCGAGGGCTTGCTTGAAGTCAAAGCGTTTAATTACGCTGCTTCACCAGGATTTGATATTGCCGATTTCAGGGCATACGCCAGTGAAATTCTTGAAAATCCCTATATGTTGCATACAAAGTACCTTATTTTCGGCTACAGCATGAGTGATGAGGGCATTGTCACCATTAAAGATTTGTGGCTCAAAAATGTATGGGAAATCTGCCGTTCAATGGACGGCTGGGCTTTGAACGTGCAGTATAAAAATAAAGTCATTCAAAAAATCCGGCCTGCCAAGTGGTTCGGAACTCGTTCAAAGTTCCCGATGTTCTCTTCTCTTGAAGATTATCTGTCGGCAATTGAGGAAACTCTTTTTTCTTATCCCGATACTCACGAGCTTTCTAAAGGGTGGAGAAAGAAAATTATCGCTGCTTATAAATCGTTTTATGGTAGGGTTTTAACCATTCCTCGTTGGGATGATTTAGCCGACACCTATCAGCCTCCTGTTAAAACGAAAAAATGATTCTATCCTTACATGAACTATCGACGTATTAGATAAGTATCTTCAGAATCATTTGCTCAGCTATAAATTGACAAAGACCACCCCCTGGACTCATCACGGACTAATTCGGGTGTAAATCTTAAATAAACTTTTCCGCTCTTTTCATGTATATTGTATGTAGAAACGAATCTAACATACGATATACGACCGTGTCAGGAAAGTCAAAAGAAATGAGCCGGATCAAGCATCTGCATGCTCCTGCTTTTGTCACTTTTTTGTGTGGAAATTTCACTCACTGGTCTTCAGTGAATTAGTGCTTGAGATGTGGGTGATTTGGGTAACGCATGGCGAAAAACGGAAATAACAACTTCCTTTTGATGCTCATAGTGACAATCCTATATTCCTGAGCGAAGTGCAACACTGAGGGATGATAATCTACATCTCTGATTTGCTTTTTGGGGTGTGAATTTTGGTTTTTCGGTGGGTGATGCTTATTTTTGTGAAAATTTTATCAAGATGAGAAGGACAGGAATGTTTGCAATGGGGCTGCTGGTGGCAGCTATTGGCTTTGCCGGTGATGTGAAGCTTCCGGGAACTATTATCGGTACTGAGCTTAGCGGCGATGCCGTGGGAAATGCAACTACCACGGAGAATACGAAGGAGATGGCTTTCGACGGTGATTTCAATACATACTTCAAAGCCTATATAGCCGGCGATGAGTGGGACTACAACCGCACTTGGGTGGGGCTTGACCTTGGTGAGCCGCACGTGATTACCCGCATTGGCTTTGCTTCGCGCAAGATGCGCTCCTATAAGTTGCAACTTGCTGTGGTTGAGGGCGCAAATGAGCCCGATTTCTCTGACGCTATGCCGCTCTACATGATTCGCGACGACAAGACTCCGTCGGGGCGGATGACCTACGCCGACATTAATGTGTCGCGGGGCTTCCGCTATGTGCGTTTCATGTCGGGTCCGAGCGCAGCGTGCAACTTTGCCGAGATAGAGTTCTATGGTCACCCGGGCGAGGGCGACGATTCGCAGCTGTTTCAGCTCACCAATCTGCCATTGGTGGTGGTAAATACTGAAGGAATGTG
>CALZFJ010000087.1 GCA_945645715.1 uncultured Prevotellaceae bacterium
TTAAGAATCAAGAGTGATGAATGACAAGTTTGAAATGGTCGCCAAGACGTTCCAAGGACTGGAAAATGTACTTGCCGACGAGTTAAGAGCCATTGGGGCTGAAAATGTGGAAACCGGACGCCGCGTGGTTTCGTTTGAGGGCGACAAGGCTGTGCTCTATCGTGCCAACTTCTGTTGCCGCACGGCATTGCGCATTCTCAAGCCGTTCTATAAATTCCATGCCGATGATGCCGACCAGCTCTATGAGGCTGTGAAGAAATTCGACTGGGACAAGGTGATGACCCCCGACCGCACCTTCTCCATCGATTCCACCGTGTTTGGAACGGACTTCCGTCACTCTAAATTCGTCACTTATCGCGTGAAGGACGCTATTGTGGATTACTTCATGGAGAAGTATGAGCGCCGCCCGTCGATTCGCCTCACGAATGCCGACTTTATGTTCGATGTGCACATTTCGGGCAACGAGATTACGCTCTCGCTCGACAGTTCGGGCGAGTCGCTGCACAAGCGTGGCTACCGCGTGGCGCAGACCGAGGCACCCATCAACGAGGTGCTGGCTGCCGGAATCATACTTATGACCGGCTGGCGCGGAGAGAGCGACTTTGTGGATCCCATGTGTGGCTCGGGCACCTTCCTCATTGAGGCTGCCATGATTGCCCGCAACATCTTCCCGGGCGTGTATCGCAACAGCTTCGCCTTTGAGCGTTGGAGCGACTTCGACAGTGAGCTGTTTGACGAAATCTACAACGACGACAGCAGCGAGCGCGAGTTTACGCACCATATCTATGGCTCCGACATCTCGCCCAAAGCGATAGCCATAGCGCAGAGCAACGTGAAGAGCGCATCGCTCACTCGCGACATTACCCTTGAGGTGAAATCAATCCAGAACATCACCGAAGCCCCCGAAGGCTGCATTGTGGTGACCAATCCGCCTTATGTAGAGCGCATCAGCGTGGAAGATATGGAGGCTCTCTACCACTCCATCGGCGAACGCCTGAAGAAGGTGTTCCAGGGCAGCAACGCCTGGGTAATAGGCTACAAGAATGAGCTTTTCGACTGCATCGGGCTGAAGCCGTCGGTGAAATATCCGCTCCTTAATGGCTCGCTTGAGTGCGAGTTGAGGCAGTATGTGCTGTTTTCCGGTTCGTATAGCGATTTCCGCAAGGAAGGACGCTCGGTGAAAAATGAGGAGCTAAGTGGCGAGGATGCCAAGCAGGAGTACCGCCACCGCGAGTTTGTGACCACCTTCAAGGAGGAGCGACGCACACGCCGTTTCGACGGTCAGGAGCGTCCGAAGAATGCACTTGAGGAGAAATATCGCCGCAAACCGGCAGGAAGCCGCTTCGGCGACAAGCGTGATGACCGCCGCGGCAAGTGGGGCGACAAGGACGACCGCTTTGAGGACCGACGCGATGACCGCCGCAGTAAGTGGGGCGACAAGGATGACCGCCGCGGAAAATTCGATGACCGCCGCAGCGATGAGCCGCGCGAGCGAGTGCACAATGAGGAGTTCTCGAAGCGCGTGGTACGCTTCCGCGAGCCGAAACTCTCAGCCGAGAACGAGCGACCCATCGTGAAGGGACGCCGCAACGGTTGGCGCCGCAAGGATCTCCCCGAGACAAACAATGACTAAAAACCAATAATTCAACTCAATAATATGGACAAAATCAACATACTACTTCTCGGCTCAGGTGGCCGTGAATCGGCTCTCGCTTGGAAGATGAGCCAAAGTGAACTCTGTGGCAAGCTCTATATCGCTCCCGGAAACGGCGGCACATCGCAATATGGCACAAATGTGGCTCTCTCGCCTCTCGACTTCGATGCCGTGAAGCAATTTGCCCTCGAAAACGGCGTGAATATGGTGGTGGTAGGCAACGAAGACCCGCTTGTAGCCGGAATCTACGACTATTTCCAAGCCGAGGCACCCGAGATTCCCGTAATCGGTCCGTCGAAGGAAGGTGCACGCCTTGAGGGAAGCAAGGATTTTGCCAAGGAATTCATGAACCGCCACAACATACCCACAGCACGCCACTTGAGCGTGACAAAGGACAACATCGAGGAGGGCTACAGCTTCCTCGAAAGCCTCAAGGCACCCTACGTGCTCAAGGCCGACGGTCTTGCAGCCGGCAAGGGCGTGCTTATACTTCCCACCCTCGATGAGGCAAAGCGCGAGCTTGGCGAGATGCTTGGAGGTATGTTTGGAGCATCGTCGGCAACGGTAGTGATTGAGGAGTTCCTCAGTGGCATAGAGTGCTCAGTGTTTGTGCTCACCGATGGCTGCAGCTACAAAGTCCTGCCCGTAGCCAAGGACTACAAGCGCATTGGCGAGGGTGACACCGGACTCAACACCGGCGGTATGGGCGCAGTGTCGCCGGTAAGCTTCGCCGATGCAACATTCATGGAGAAGGTGCGCACACGCATCATCGAGCCTACCGTGAACGGCTTGAAGGCTGAGAATATCACCTACCGTGGATTTATCTTCCTCGGACTTATCAACGTCGATGGCGACCCGATGGTGATTGAGTACAATGTGCGCATGGGCGACCCCGAAACAGAGGTGGTGATGCTCCGCATTGAGAGCGACCTGGTTAAGCTGCTCCACGGCGTAGCCACACAGACGCTGGGCGAGTGTGAGCTTGCCATCGACCCGCGCTATGCCGTCACCGTGATGGCGGTGTCGGGCGGATACCCCGGCTCTTATCCCAAGGGCAAGGTGATCACAGGCATCGATACTGTGGAGGGAAGCATTCTGTTCCATGCCGGAACCAAGGTGACTGACGACGGACAGCTCGTCACTTCGGGCGGTCGCGTAATCGCAGTAAGCTCCTACGGCAACACCAAAGACGAGGCACTTGCCACTTCGTTTGCCAACGTAAGCCGCATCAACTTCGACGGCAAGTATTTCCGTCGCGACATTGGTTTCGATTTAAAGTAACCCACGACCAGTGCGTTGCGAACCGATAAATAGATTTCTTGGCGGATTGCCGTTCACGGTAGTCGCAGCCATAGCCCTTACGCTCTCGGTGATACCATTTCTCGCCGGGAGCTACAGCTTTTCGGGCTTTGGCAATGTGGCGTGCATTCTGGCGACAGGGGCGTTGCTCTACTTCCTCAACAAGACATTCTCGTTCATACGCGCCGTAACCACCATCAATGTGTCGGTACTGCTGCTGCTTGTGGCAGCCAATCCTCATCTCTCGGCAGGAGACCCACGAGGCTCGCTCATGTGCATTGTGATGCTGGCATCGGCGTTCATACTGTTTGGCTCTTACAACCGGCGCGATGCACAGCGCAGCATCTTCATCACCTTTGTCATTCTTATGCTCGGGGCATTGCTGCACTATGCCTGCCTCTACCTTATCCCGGTGTTTATGCTGGGATTCATGCAGATGCGCGTGATGAACTTTAAAGGCTTCCTGGCTATGGGCGTGGGGCTGATTACGCCGCTCTGGATTATCTTGGGCTTGGGAATAGTTTCGCCGGGCGAAATCACGCTGCCCGAGATGCAGAATGTGTGGAGCCTGCTCAGCAGCGGAGAGTCGTGGCTGTTGCTCACTGTGGTGATAGCCTCTGCTGTGCTGCTTGTGGCACTGATGATAGTGAACCTCATGCAGATATACAGCTACAAGACGCAGATACGTGCCTACAACGGCTTCTTCTCGGTGCTCTCGATAGCTACCATGATTATGATGGCTGCCGACTATGGCAACATTCTCAGCTATCTGCCGGTACTCAACTGCTGCATAGCCGTGCAGGTGGCTCACACTTTCACTATCAGCGACAATCCGAGGCGGTTCATCGGCATAGTGTTGCTGCTTGCAGCCTGTGTGGCAAGCTACGGCATATTCTATTACTACTGACCACCCCTATATTGATTTTTTGAAGAAGATGAAAGTTATCGTAGAAAACCATATACCCTACATCAAGAGCCGCCTTGAGCCTTTTGCCGAGGTGCTCTACTTGCCGGCCGCCGAAATCACTGCCGAGGCTGTGCGCGATGCCGATGCGCTGATTGTGCGCACACGCACACGCTGCGATGCCAAGTTGCTCTCAGGCAGCCGTTGCAGCTTTGTGGGCACTGCCACCATCGGCACCGACCACATCGACCTCGCTTTCTGCCGCGAAAACGGCATCACTGCCGTGAACGCACCAGGTTGTAATGCTCCGGCTGTGGCGCAATATGTCCACTCGGTGATTGCACGGCACATGCAGGCGAGAGGTATCACCGATTGCCATCGGCTCACGCTTGGCATAGTGGGTGTGGGGCATGTGGGAAGCATTGTGGAGCGATGGGCGCGACAGCTCGGCTTCAAGGTGCTGCTCTGCGACCCTCCACGCGCCCGCAAGGAAGGCGCAGGGGCTTTTGTACCTCTTGAAACCATTGCTGCCGAGGCCGATATCATCACATTCCACACTCCGCTCACACGCAGCGGCGAAGATGCCACTTATCACATGTGTGATGAGGCATTTATCGCCCGACTAAGCCACTGCAGTCTGCTGATTAACAGCGCACGCGGCGAGATTGCCGACAACGCAGCCCTCGTTGCAGCATTAGAGAGCGGCAAGATAGGCAACGTGGCTATTGATTGCTGGGAAAATGAGCCTGAAATTAGCCGCACACTGCTTGCAAAGGCTTTTGTTGCCACTCCGCACATCGCAGGCTACTCTGCCGAGGGAAAGCAGCGTGCCACTGCGATGGTGCTCGAGGCTATGAGCCGCCATTTTGGCTGGGATATTGCCATCGACCACCCTACTCTGCCCGCTGAAGGTGCTTCAATGGTCACACAGAAGCTGATTGCCGACAGCTATGACCCTCTTGCCGATACTGCCATGCTGCGCACCGACCCTACGCGCTTTGAGGCTCTGCGCAACGGCTACAACCTGCGCCACGAGGTGCGCACACCATGTGTGTGCGTGTTTGGAGCCTCGAGTGCACATATCGACCCTGTTTTCACCGATGCTGCCTACCGCCTTGGTGCACTGCTTGCCGATGCCGGCATAGAGTGCGTGAATGGTGCAGGGCGCGAAGGTGTGATGCGAGCCGTGACCGACGGTGCACTGAGCCGCGGCGGAGCAGTGACAGGTATCATTCCGCAGTTTATGGTGGATAACGGCTGGTGCTACGACCGCCTCACCGACACCATCGTCACCCCCGACATGGAGAGCCGCAAGGCACTCATGGAGCAGCGCAGCGACTGCATAGTGGCAATGCCCGGCGGCTGCGGCACTCTCGAGGAGCTGTTGCAAGCCATCACACGCCGGCAGCTCGGGCTCTATGATGGCGAGATAATAATTTTCAATGTTGCCGGATACTTCAATCCGCTTCTCGCTATGCTCGAAAGCTGCATAGAACACCGTTTTATGCACGCGAGCCATCGTGCACTGTGGCAGGTAGCCACTACAGCCGAGGAGGTGGTGGCAATGGCAACTGCCCGGCACGAAGCACCCACTATCGAATCAAAATATCAATAGCCCATGCCCACAACCAAGGATAACATATCAAAGGCGACGGCAGCCACCGGTTCAAAGCAGGTGAAGAGTGCGAAGGTGCTCAAGGCGCAGAAGGCTGAGGTAGCGACCGATTCTGTCGATTCGGTTGCTGCTGCAAAGCCCAAATATGAGCCACGCTTCACCGAGGCGTTCCCCGACTCGTCGGGCAACAGCCTGAAGATTGTGCGCCCCGAGAATGCCCGCGTGATGACCGTGCCCGGCGATGCCACAGCAGCCACTCCGCGCACTGTCTCTCCGCTCTACGACAATGGCTCGATGCTCCTTGTGCTTGCGGTGATATTCATTACCACAGTGAGCTACCGCAAGGGCTACAAATATGTTGCCGACTTCTTCCACAATATCTCGTCGGTGCGCGAGCGCCAGAATCTCTTTGAGGACCACACCGTGAAGGAGACGCAGATTATGACGGCACTCACCGCCAACACCTGCATCTCGGGTGCAATCCTGCTCTATATCGCCTACGGCTTCCTCTATCACCCCACTGAGCCTGCCGCTACGCCCGTTTTTGGCTTCGTGGCTGCTTTGTCGGCATTTGCTGCACTCTATCACATAGCCATGCTCGGGCTGTGCTGGCTGCTGGGATTCATCTTCTCCGACAAGCTTTCCACCGGGCTGTGGCTTGACGGAGTGAAGGCATCGGCATCGATGCTTGGGGTGATGCTTGCCCCCATCACCTTTGCCATTCTCATCTTTCCCGGGTTTGTTGAAACCGGGCTGGTTTTGGCAATAATTCTCTATTTCCTGGCACGAATAATAGTAATTTACAAGGCTTTTAGAATTTTTTTCAACAATCTGCAATCATTGCTTTATTTTATTTTGTATCTTTGCAGCGTGGAAATTGTGCCTGTAGTTCTCTCCTTTGCAGGGGCAATGAATTTATGTAGAATTTTACATGTGGGATTATAGACTACTACTTTTCAAGCAATCTATAATACACACAGTTATCAACAAAAAAGCGTTCTGTAAGTAAAGTGAAGATTAAGAAAATTCTGGTTTCTCAGCCAAAACCGTCGTCCGACAAGTCGCCCTACTTCGACATTGCACAAAAATACAATGTGGAGATGGTTTTCCGCCCATTTATCAAGGTAGAAGGACTTACGTCGAAGGAGTTTCGCCAAGCTAAAATTTCCATACCCGATTTCACTGCCGTTATATTCACGGCGAGAACAGCAATCGACCATTACTTCCGCCTTTGCGAGGAGATGCGTATCAATATCCCCGACACAATGAAGTATTTCTGCACCTCAGAGGCTATCGCACTCTATCTGCAGAAGTATATTATTTATCGCAAGCGCAAGATATTCTTCGGCACTTCGGGCAAGCTCGATGACCCCGATTTGCTCAAGGCTCTCAACAAGCACATCAAGGAGAAATTCCTTTTCCCCATCAGCGATGTGCACAAGGACAATCTCAGCGTGCTCGACGATAACAAGATTGCCTACACCAAGGCAGTGATGTATCGCACCGTGAGCAACGACTTCGGTCCCGATGAGAAGTTTGACTACGACGTGCTCCTATTCTTCAGCCCGGCTGGTATCGACTCGCTGCTGAAGAACTTCCCCGACTTCAACCAGGATAATGTCGCCATTGGCTGCCTTGGTGCTGCTACTGCAAAGGCAGTGACCGATGCCGGATTGCGCCTCGACATCCAGGCTCCGTCGGCTAAGGCTCCGTCGATGACGGCTGCCCTCGACCTGTTCCTCCAGGAGAACATGGACAAGGAGGATTGATATTACCGTTTTTCCAACCGTAACCAATTGCACACCCCGTGGAATCGTTCCGCCTATATAAGCACGAGAAGCTTTGCAGCCGCACTGCCGTGAATCTTCTTTTCAGTGACGGGAAGTCGGAATTTGCCTATCCGCTAAGGGTGGTGTATCGCATAGTGCCCGATGCCGCAGCGTCGGGCGCACGCTTTTTAATCACAGTGCCCAAGAAGAAGGTGCGCACTGCCGTGGGGCGCGTGCTGATGCGCCGCCGCATACGCGAGGCATACCGCCTCAACCGCCGCTTTCTGCTTCCGGCACTCGCCGAAAAGGGAATAGCCATTGAAATGGCATTCCTCTATCTCGACAAGGAGCTGCAGACATACTCGAAAATCGAAGATCGCATGCGCACAGTGCTCTCGAAAATCGCCATCAAAACCACGGCTCCGCAGCAGGCAGAGCCGCAGAGTGTGCCCACAGAGGCT
>CALZFJ010000088.1 GCA_945645715.1 uncultured Prevotellaceae bacterium
CATTTGTGCGCCGTGAGTGAGCTGCTTCTCATTGTCGATGCCGCGTTCACCGGCTCCGTGCATGAAGATGACGAGAGGGTAATGGTCGGCTTCGGGACGCTCAGGCGCGAGTTCGCGATAGCGCAGGGTATCAGTTCCGTTCACAAAGATGCAGCGTTTATACTCCTCTTGCGCCATTGCGCTGAGAGCGATTGTAGCTGCGATAATCAAGAAAAACACTTTCTTCATAGCTGTCTTGTAGTTTTATAAAAATGGGTTTATGCAAATTGTGATCAGAGTGTGCCATTCATTCAGCCACTCTGTGAATATGCCCCAAAATTATGAAAAAATGATGATATGAGATGAAATTGGGAGTTAAAAAATCAGAAAGGGCAGGGAGCGGTCAGTTTCAGCCGCGTCCCTGTGACTGGGTGGGTGATTTCGAGATACTCGGCGTGGAGATACATTCGCGCGGGTGCAGCGGCACAGTGAGGCGATGAGGCTTCGGCACAGTCACCTTGCTCAGCTGCGGGCAGGGTGGTGGCGGAGTTGTTGTAAAGGCGGTCGCCGAGAATGGGTGTGCCCAGTCCAAGAGGGTGCGCACAGTGCACGCGCAGTTGGTGGGTGCGTCCGGTGAGCGGAGTGAGCACAAGGCGGGAAATCGGCGTTTTGAGCCCTTCGCTCGGTAAGAAACCGATCTCCGAAAGATCTCTCTCCACCCTCTTAAATTGCGTGATTGCGGGCTTGCCGTGGGTGAAATCCACCATCTGTTGCGGGCGGTTTTCCACATCGGGGCGGAGAGGAAGGCTTATTGTGCCCTCATTTTCGGCAGGAGTGCCCACTACAAGAGCCACATAGCGTTTGTGGGTGCTTCGCTGCTCGAATTGTCGCTGAAGCAGGCGTTGCACATCGGGCGACTTGGCAAAAACCACAATCCCCGAAGTATCCATGTCGAGCCTGTGCACCACACGGGCTGCACTGCCGATGTGACTGCACACAAGCTGCTGAAGCGAGGTGGCATCGAGTTTTCCCGGCACGGTGAGCATTCCGGCAGGCTTGTTCACGGCAATGATATATTCATCGTCGTAGATAATTTCGAGAGGCATTTGCTCCGAAAGTATGGGCTGAGCCTCCACATCGAGTCCCCGGAGCATAAAAGATAGAATAGGCAGGCACTTGTTGCGGCATGCAGGATAGAAGTGCCCATGATGCCTCACCTCGCCCTGAGGCGAAGCGCCATACCAAAATTCAGCCATTGCCACAGGCTCCAGACCGTGAGCAAAGGCATATTGCAGCAGTTTGGGCGCAGCGCACTCCCCTGCCCCACCCGGAGGCAGCTGTTGTGGCGTGTCGGCGAAAATTTCGGTGAGTGTTCTGGTCTCACCGCGGGCATTGAGCATCACGAAGTGGTCGAAGATGAGCCGTTGCAGTTGAGCCGAACGACGGCGGCGCTCCTCACGCAGCGAAGCAATCTCGCCCTCGGTGGCGGCGAGTTCAGCCTCAATTCCGGCGATAATGGCATTGTGGCGTTCCCTGATTCGCTTCAGTTCGGCTTTCATCCACTGGCTCTCGCGCGTGAGAGCGGCAATGTCGGCATCGGGGGTGTTACGTAGGGCATCGCGGCGCAATTTGGCTTCAGCCATAGCCTCGCGATGGGCAGCGGTGGCTGACTCGGCGTTGTTGCGAGCCTCTGCGAGTCTGCGTTTCAGCGATGTGAACACGTGGGAGTGCTCAATGGCATCGATTCGGTGGTTGATGGCGTTGATTTCCTCCTCACCGCGCCGGAAGAAGTCGCCGGGCTTCAGCATATCATACACCGGAGGCACGAAGCCCTCATGCACGTTGCTTCCGGCAAGATTGCCCGAGAAAGCAGCAAGGAAGCATAGCCCGGGGTCATCGGTGCGTGGTGCCTGATTTTGACCCGACGGGGTGTGCTGTCGCACCACGAGCACGCCCAGCATCTTCCCGCGGCTGAGTTCGTCGTGCCACTCGGGGTGCGATTGCAGCATAGCCTCGGTGTGGCGTGCCGCAATCACCGCAAGCGGGTGCGGAGAGTAGTGGAACGGGTTAGTGAATTGCCCGGGAAGTGCGATTCCCGCCACTTCATCGGGGTTGAATCGGTGTAATATGTGGTGCATAGTGTGATATAATCATCGGTTATGGCATCGTCTCCGGCTCATTCAGGCAGATTGCACTACACGATGCCCTTAACATATCACGAAGTTATCATTAATCTCTGTGAAAAGCAAGCAAAAGGCAAAGGTTTTTTTGTTTCGGTCGAGAAAAGTGAGGAAACGACGAAAATTTAGAGTTTATTAACCTTTATGATTATTTTTTTGAGAATTTATGTGCTACATTTGTCGAATGAAAAGGTGAACGCCTTTAAGCTATAAGAATACACTTTAGCACAATTATCAAATTAACTTACTAAAAACTGAATCATAAACTCTAATAAATTACTAACTCGTTATGAAGAAGCAGCTATTGCTAATTTTATTCTCGTTCCTTGCGGTGGCTGGTTATGCACGTGTCATCACGGGTACCGTGATCTCAGAGAGCGACAATGAACCCGTCATTGGAGCTACTGTGATGGTTAAGGGCACCCAGCGCGGCGTGGCTACCGACTTCGACGGTAAGTTTACCCTCGATGTGAAGGACAGCGACGTACTGACGATTACAAATGTGGGTATGTTGCAACAAGACGTGAAAGTGGGCAAACAACAATCGCTCCGAATCATTATGAAGGACAATGCCCAGTTGCTGGGCGAAGTGGTTGTGACTGCCATGGGACAGACTCAGGAGAAGAAGAAGCTGAACTTTGCGGTGCAGCAGCTCGACTCCAAGGAAATCAGTGCCGGAGTATCAAACAACCTTGCGAGCACTCTCCAAGGCAAGGTTTCGGGATTGCAGATTCTCAGCACAGGTGGCTCGCCTAATGCGTCGCAGACCATTCAGATTCGTGCCATCTCGTCGATTAACACCTCGCAGAACAATGAGCCGCTCATCATCATTGATGGTGTGCCGGTGCGTGGTGGTGGATCGTCGCTCACCGATATCAACCCCAACGATATCGAGTCGATGTCGGTGCTGAAGGGTGCTGCTGCATCGGCTCTCTACGGACAGGAGGCTGCCAACGGTGTAATCATGATTGTCACCAAGAGCGGCAAGGACGGAAAGCTCACCGTCAGTGCCAATGCCACTCTCGAAATCTCTAATGCAGCCCGCGTGCCCGAGGTGCAAAGCAGCTATGCTCCCGGTAGCAAGGGCTTCTATGTGAAGAATGCCGGTAGCGGCGGCTGGGGTGCTCCTCTTGCAGCCGGACAACAGACCTACGACAACGTTGGCGAGTTCCTCAAGACCGGATTGCTCCAGAAATACGACGTTTCGATGACAGGCGGTACCACCAAGGCTAATGCCTACGCTTCGGTTTCCTACCAGAAGAACGAAGGTGTGGTTCCCGAGGACTACAAGGACCAGTTCAACGTGTTCATCAAGGGTAACTTCGAGCCATCGGACAAGGTGAAAATCCAGCTCTCTACCAGCTTCAAGGAGAGCAAGGCACGCGGCTTCGGCAACTCGATGTCGACCGTGTATGGCTGGGGTATCACCAAGAATATGGCTGACTACCAAACAGTGGAGGGATTCCCAAACTGGGAGGCACGCTATGACCATTGGGAAGAGGTGCTCGACAAAGACCGCATCACGGCGGCTGTTTCGCCCTACTTCGGTCGCTACAACGACCGCAGCGAGACTACCAGCACCCGCATCATGCTCAACGGACAGATTTCCTATGAGCCGATCAAGAACCTTGTGCTTACCGGCAAGGTGAGCTATGATAAGGGCTACTCGATGTACGACTCGGCCGTGGTTCCGCGCTTCCGCGAGAGCGACTTCCGTGACCCGGACGATACTGCGCTTGCCGACTATGCCTATAAGTTCGGTTCTTATACTTTCCAGCCATCACGTTCTGAGCGTTTCAACGCACAGTTCCTCGCCACTTATCAGCGCGAGCTGTTCAGCGACCTTAACATGAATGTGCTCTTCGGTATCGACTGGACCAACTACAAATCGCTCAGTTCACAGCTTGCCGGACAGCGCTTCGTACTCGAAGGCGACTTCTACAGCTTCCAGAATGTTGATCCTACTACGTTCACAAATTCTTCGTCGAGCGACTACTATCTCTACCTTAACCACTCACAGTGGAACAAGTATGGCTACTTCGGTGAAATCCGCTTCGACTGGAAGGGTATCGCTCAGGTTTCGGTGACAGGACGTATCGACGGTTCTTCTACTCTTCGCCAGGTTGATTACAAATACTTCTATCCATCGTTCACAGGTGGTCTTATCTTCTCAGAGCTGTTCAAGATTCAGAACGATATATTCTCTTATGGTAAGATTCGCGGTAACTGGGCAAAGGTGGGTAAGAGCTGTACGCCTTACAAGTTTACAGAGTCATTCAAGAACTGGTCAACCTTCCCCGATGGCGGTTGGGGTATCGACCCGACTATCGGTGTAGCGCTCAATCTTGAGCCTGAGATGACCAAGTCGTGGGAAATTGGTGCCGACCTGCGTTTCTTCAAGAACCGCACACGTCTCGACCTCGCCTACTACTCGACCTCGGTTGACAACCAGATTGTGACAGTGCGCGTGTCGCCGGCTGCCGGACAGATTCTCCAGACCCGCAACGAGGGTTGCGTGGAGAACTACGGTATTGAGGCAACTCTTGCACAGGACATCTTCAAGACCAATGATTTCGATTGGACTGTGACTGCCAACTTCTCTCTTAACCGCGGCCGCGTGAAGTCGCTCCCCGATCAGATTACCCAAATCGACGGTACCAACTACGGTGGTATCTTCCCGACTGCATTCCTCGGAGGCTCTTCGACCGCTATCACCGGTAAGGACTATCAGCGCGACCCCGACGGAAACGTGATTTGTAACGAGGATGGTTATCCTCTTATCAACACTGCCCGCCAGGTGCTCATCGGCAACCGTGAGCCTGACTTTATGCTCGGTCTCGGCTCTAACTTCCGCTGGAAAGAACTTACATTCGGATTCCTCTTCGACGGACGCTGTGGTGGCGATGTGGTGAACATCACCGGCTCAAGTCTTATCTCCAACGGTCAGCACCACCTATTAGACAAGTATCGCAACCGCGAAATCGTGTTTAACGGCGTTGTAGCCAATGGCGACGGAACCTATCGCAAGAACACCACTCCGGTAATCCTCGACCAGAACTTCATTAACACCTACTACTTCCCCGTATCTTCAAACTTCATTGAAGACGGCTCTTACATTCGCTTGAGCTACGTAACCATCGGTTACGACCTCTCGAAGCTCCTTGCCAAGGGTTGCCCGGTGAAGGGACTTAACGTGTCGGTGACAGGCCGCAACCTCTTCCTCCTCACCAAGTACTCGGGTTCTGACCCGCAAGTCACTGAGTCGGGAAGCTCCTACGGTTCGGGTTCGGGTGGTTTCGACCGCTACCAGGTGCCAAATGCACGCAGCTTTAACTTCAACTTGAAAGCAACATTCTAAACCAGCAGATATTTTTGAATTATGAATAAGCTTAAATATATATTATCATCATTGGTAGTCTGCCTTGGCGCTACGAGTTGCGTGGATATGCTCGACGACAACGTCAATCCCGACCGTGCTCACCAGGTGTCGATGCAGACGGGTCTGCCGGTAGTCGTATTCTACGCACAGCAGACCACCTACGACCATGCCGACTACTACATCTACTTGTCGCAGTGCCTTACCACTACCGGCAAGAGTTCAATCGGCGGATATTCCTACAAGAGTGAGTGGGAGTTCCTCACTATGAACCGTCACCCACAGTGGCGTCGCCACTTCTATGATATCGGCGTGAACGTGCGCAACCTTATTGACCAGGCTGAAGCTGCCGGTTCACATAACTACACGCTTATCGCACGCACCATTCGCTTGCTCTCTACACAACTGAATGTGGATATGTTTGGCGACATGCCTCTCACCGAGGCTTACAAGTCGAACAGCCCGAAGTATGACAACGAAGGTACCGTATATGCCTGGCTCCTTCAGGAGTGCGACGACCTTATCGCCGCATTCGAAGATACCAATCTCACTCAGGCCGGAAGCAACCAGACAATCGACGTGCAGCAAGACCGCGTGTATGCCGGCGACCTCTCGAAGTGGAAAGGTTTGGTATATGCTATCAAGGCCCGTGTACTTCTGCGCAATATTCCCAATATCGACACTTCAAGTGCTACTTGCCAGAAGATTATCGACGCTGCCGACAAGGCTATCGCACAGTGGCGCTCAGGCGACCTGCTCTATGGAGCATGGTTCGGCAATGAGCCGCGCTACAACTTCGATGGCGGAACTAATGAGCAGAACAACGTGTGGAGTGCTGCACAGCCTATCATCAACTCGTGGGAGTCGCGCAAGAACCTGCTCGACGGTGCAGTTCCATCGAAATACTTCCTCGTGGATTGCCTTGGACTGAATGGCTACGGCACATCATCGGAGGGCGTGTTCTCGGCTGAATTCGGAACCAGCAACGAGGGCTTCGGTAACGACCCGCGCATTCCGCTTCTCATGATTGCCCGCAAGGGTCCCGACGGCGATGCTGCAGTGCGTATGCGCTGCCTCGAGAATAACATCGGTGCCGGAACTTCGATGAAGACCGACTACTACCCCAGCCTCTATATGGGAGCCTACGCAGGTTCAAGCCGTGGTGCAGGCTACAACCCCATCTTCACAATGGAGGAGCTTTATTTCATCAAGGCTGAGGCTGAATACTGGATGGGCAACAAGACTGCTGCCTGCCAGCTCGCCAAGGAGGCTACCGAGCACAACATCGAGCGTCATCTCACATTCTTCCAGAGCGAATATGGATTTGATTATCCCGGTAACTGCGAGGGTGGCAAGCCGCTTGCACTGCAAGGCTTCTCAATCGGTACTACCGAACATCCGGCTGAGGAGGTGTGGAACGCACAGGTGGCAGCATTCCTCAACAATGAGGAGTACAGCGTGCTCAACCGCCGTGGCAAGCAGGAAGTGCACATTCGCCCCGTCACCGAGCGCGGAAACGAGCACTGGTTCTTCAATGAGAACGAATACACGCTCCACGACCTGATGACACAGAAGTACATCGCCATGTACATGCAGCCCGAGCAGTTCACCGACATGCGTCGCTACCACTTCTCAAACAAGCGCAACAACTATGGTATCGGCGACCAGAACGAAATCATCTACGGCACGCTCCGTCGCCCATACAACCTCTATGCAGCTTACTGGATTGATGGTCTCACCGATGCCGAGAAGGAGAACCTCTGGGTGCAGCGCATTCCTGCCGACCCCGAAACTGAGATGAAGTATAACCGCTCTGAGCTGGAGCGCCTTGGTGCCTACGCCAACTACAAATGGATTCAGAAGCCGCTGCAGTGGGCGCAGCCGCGCGGCACGGTTTCTTCGCTCACCGAAGGTTCAACTCTGGGACAATAATTCATTCCCGGCAAGATTCAAAATTCATTAGATAACTCTATTTTAAGACATTAAAGAATTATGAAATTATATAGTAAAATAGCACTATTTGCAGCGGGAATATTGACGGCAACGGCTTGCTCGGTCAATGACCCATTTGCCGACAACATGGAGATCGGTCAAGTGCTGCCTACAGTGTCGTGGGAGCTTGGCAGCTCGGTGGCAAAGGCCGGTAGCGACG
>CALZFJ010000089.1 GCA_945645715.1 uncultured Prevotellaceae bacterium
TTCACAATGAACCCTACCAACAAGTGGTATTACGGCAGCACCACAATCACCATCTACAACGACTTCAACGAAAAAGTGTGGGATTTCACCATCGACATTCCCGATGAAACCCTGGTGAACCAGATTTCGCCCTTCGGCAAAATCACACGTTCGTTCTTCGAGCGCAATTCAAGCTCTTATGAGGTGATGGTGTATGTGCACCGCATCGTTTCGCCGGGCGTTGCCACAAGCGACATCGACGTTTACAGCAGCGACGGTGCAGGCAAGGTGGTAGGCTATCCCAATGCTACCGGCGCAATGCTCGTGAGCGAGGGTACAAACGCTTGGTCGATGAACGAGCGCCTTGCTCTGTGCTATCTCGACGAAGATGGCGACGAACAGACCTACCGCTTCGACGTGCTCCGCAAAGGCACTTATGCCGAGGGCGCAAACCCTGTGGTGGATCACTCGTTCACTATTGACTACAACACCACCCACTACACCGACGGAAGCACCTTCTTCATTCAGTATATGGGCGGAAAGTTCTACTATGTGCTTTCGCACTATGAGAAGCCTTACATGGAGAGCTACGACTGGAACACCGGCGATGTGACCTACAGCGAGGACAACAAATTCATCGTTGAGGTATATGACCAAAACTATGAGAAAGTGGGAGGCATCACCACTGAGGTGGAGATGGGCGGCTCTATGCCGATGATGTACGCCTTCAATGTATTCTCCGACAACGACCTCAGCTTAGGCTACTTCACCGGCGACAACCAGCTCAACCTTGTGCTCGCCACCTACGACTATGTGACAGAAAGCGACTCCTACACCTACTATATCGACGTGTATAACGCACAGGGTGAAATCATCAAGCCTATCGCAGGCAACGTGAGCGACTGGCGCACCCTCGGTGCAATCGAGGGACAGGAAGACCAGATGGCTCTCTTGAAGAGCGACAGCGAGGGTATTCCCTACTATGAGCTTGTAAATCTCCCCTCGTGTGATGTAGTGGGTCAGCTCACCTCTACAATGGACGGCCGCCTCATCTCAAGCAACTTCGACCGCGTGAAACACGGCGACAGCTATATGTATGTAATTGGAATGGGTCAGGGAGACGTAGATGAGCAGAAGAATGTGATTTCTTCGGTGGCTTGGTACACCAAGGAGCTTACACTCGACCACTACACCTACTTCAACATCGGCCCTAACGGCGAGATGTTCACCCCGATTCTCTACACAGTATATCTCAACCCCTACATCTTCGATACCGATGATGAAATGGAGTATATCTATATTGCCAAAATCAAGCGCACCGACGGCTCGGGCAAGGTAGATAACGTGCTGTGCATCGCTAATGAGGACGGCTCGGTTATCCGCAAGTTTGAGGGCAACGAGGTAGATGGCGCTTACAGCAACGGTTCGCTGCTCAACCTCGGCACAACTCACCCAAGCATCTTTGTGGCATACCAGAACACCACAGCCAACACCTTCAGAGTGGATTTCTTCAATCTGCCTCTCAACAAATTCCAGGGCGGTACAGGAACGAAGGAAGACCCATACTTGGTGGCTTGCGTGGGCGACCTCTTGCAGGTGCAGAACAACCAGAAAGCCTACTTCAAGCAGATTGCCGACATCGACCTCTCTGAGCACGGTGCTTGGGAGCCGGTTGACCTCCAGGGTGGCTACGACGGTGGCAACCACTACATCATCAATGCCACTCTTGAAACCGACAAAGAGAACGTGGGTATCTTCGGCACTGTGACCGGTGAAGACGGCACCAACCCTGCCTACATCAAGAACCTCTCTATCATCTACCCCACAATCAACGGTAACGACAACAATGCACTGGTGGCACCTCTCGCAGGTGAGGTGGTAGCAACCGAAATCGACAACGTGAATGTGTTCGGTCCCGAAATCACATGGAACTCAACATACGCTGCCACAGTTGGCGGTGTGGTTGCACATGCCACATTCCAGTCGAAAATCAGCAACTGCTCGGTTACCAAGCTCAACGTAATCTCCGACCATGCCAACGAGGTGGGTGGTATTCTCGGCAAGCTCGGCAACTCTACACACGTGAGCAACTGCGCCGTAACCATGAAGGCTACCGGTCGCAACTCCATCGGTGGTATCGCAGGTAGTGCCGGAACCGTCACCAACGACGGCTCTATCACCAACTGCCACGCCGACGTGGACATCACTGCCGAAAACAACATCGGCGGAATCGCAGGCACATCAAACCGCATCTTGATTTCCAACTGCTATGCAACCGGCAAGCTCGTTGCCACAGCTCCCGAATATCAAGATTATGACAATCCTTTCTACAGCGCAGGAGGAATTGTGGGTACTCTCGCTACCGATTGGAATCAAGAGGACAAAATCGTGGTTGAGAACTGCGTTGCTGCACTCACTTCGATTTCAGTAAATGACCCCAACAACACCGAAAACCGCTACATCGGTCTTAACCGCATTGCCGGCTCTACCGCGGCTGACCTCGGAATGAGCCAATATACCGAGAAGGGCATAAAGAACTGCTACGCCAACAGCGCAATGACCATCAACGGCTTTGCTGCCATGTCGTCAAGCGACAATACCACGCCCAACGGTGCCGACAAGAAACTCAACGAAATGAACAAGGAATTCTTCGAGGGCATCGGCTATGCCTACGGAAGCGATGCAACAGCACCCTGGGTTGATGCAGCGCTCCCCTACCTCTACTTCGAGAACAACGCCTTTGCTGCCTACGCTACTCTCAGCTCAATGACTGTTACTGCCGGCGAGAAGTCGGGCAACGGCATCACCGTAGTGGGTGGAGCAATAAGCAGCATCGAAATTACTTCATCTGACGAGACTATCGCCACTGCAGCAGTAGTGGCTGAGGAGAGCAACTTCGTGGCATTCGACGTGACAGGCGTTGCCGAGGGCAAAGCCGACATCACCGTTGTGGTAAACGGCACACTCACCGTAACGGTGAAGGTGAACGTCGTTAAGGGTTCTTCGGTTGAAGATGTTGTTGCCACAAAGGCTACAATCTCAGTGAAGGGCAACGAAGTGATTGCCACCGACGCACAGAAGCTCGAAATCTACCACATCAGCGGAATGTGTGTTGCCAAGGCTAATGCCGACACCCTCGATGTGGCACACCTTGCACAAGGCATCTATGTGGCAGTTGCCACCAACGCTGCCGGTGAGCGCACCACAATGAAGTTTGTGAAGAAATAATCAGGCCGACATAGCCTGCACCATCCAATCAGGGCGTCACCTCGCGTGACTGCCCTGATTTTTTTGTGCATAAAGCGCGTAACCGCTGTGATTTATTGATATTTATGCGCATAAAAGCCACAAAACGGCACTATTTTGTAATAAAAATGAGCCATAACGGCTAATATGTGACAAAATATTTGCTTTTGCGCTCAATTTGCACTACTTTTGCCACGACTTTAGAAATACTATTCCTAAGTCACGCAACTATTTGGTAAAGTATCTAATCTAAATTATAATCTCAACAGAAACAAACAGTCATGTTGGAAAAAACTAATGTAAAAGTTCTCGACCGTGTTGTGGTGCGTTTCTCGGGTGACTCGGGAGATGGTATGCAGCTTGCCGGGAACATTTTTTCAAACGTATCGGCAGGCGTGGGAAACCAGATTTCCACTTTCCCCGACTATCCTGCTGAAGTACGCGCCCCGCAAGGCACGCTAAGCGGTGTTTCGGGCTTCCAGGTACACATCGGAAAGGGTGTATATACCCCCGGTGACAAAGCCGACGTACTCGTGTCGATGAATCCTGCCGCACTCAAGCAGAACGTGAAATTCCTGAAGGACGGTGGCGTGGCAATCGTAGATATCGACTCCTTCAAGAAAGCCGATCTCGACAAGGCTCTCTACACCACCGACGAGCCTTACAAAGAAATCGGGCTGAAAGGCGAAGTGGTAGAAGTGCCGATGACCACAATGGTGAAAGCAGCACTCGCCGACAGCGGCCTCGACCTCAAGAGCGTGATGAAGTGCAAGAATATGTTTGCACTCGGCCTTGTGTGCTGGCTCTTCGACCGTCCTCTCGAAAGTGCACTCCACTACCTACACAATAAATTTGCAAAGAAACCTGCCATCTACGAGGCTAATGCCAAGGTGATGCAGGCCGGATACGACTACGGTCACAACATTCACGCATCGGTATCGACCTACCGCATCGAGAGCGACGCTATTCGCCCCGGCACCTACACCGACGTGAACGGTAACACCGCAACGGCATGGGGTCTTATCCTCGCCTCTGAGAAGAGCGGACTTCCGCTGTTCCTCGGCAGCTACCCCATTACTCCTGCCACCGACATTCTCCACGAACTTGCCAAGCGCAAGGACCTCGGCGTGAAAGCCTGCCAGATGGAAGACGAAATTGCCGGCGTGTGCTCGGCTATCGGTGCTGCCTTTGCCGGCAACCTTGCCGTAACAAGCACTTCGGGTCCGGGTCTCGCACTGAAGGGTGAGGGTATCGGACTTGCCGTGATGGCTGAACTTCCGCTCGTGATTATCGACGTGCAGCGTGGCGGTCCATCGACCGGACTTCCCACCAAGACCGAGCAGACCGACCTTCGCCAGGCTCTCTACGGCCGCAACGGCGAGTCGCCGCTCGCTGTGGTTGCTGCCGCATCGCCCACCGACTGCTTCAACATGGCATTTGAGGCTGCTCGCATCGCCGTGGAGCACATGACTCCCGTGGTGCTTCTCACTGATGGATTCATCGCCAACGGTTCGTCAGCTTGGCGCATACCCGAAGACGATGAATATCCTACAATAAAGCCCAACTTCGTGAAGCCCGAAATGCTCGAGCAAGGCTGGCGTCCATACATGCGCAATGAGGAAACTGAGGTGCGCTACTGGGCTATCCCCGGCACTCCCGGATTCCAGCACCGCCTTGGCGGACTTGAGAAGGACTACAACACAAGTGCCATATCGACCGACCCTGCCAACCACGAGAAAATGGTGCAGGCCCGTCAGAAGAAAATCGACCTCATCGCCCGCAACATTCCCGATGTGGAAGTGCAAGGTAATCCCGATGCCGACACCCTGCTCATTGGCTGGGGTGGCACCTACGGACATCTCTACACTGCCGTGGAAGAGCTTAACAACTCGGGCAAGCCGGTGGCATTCGCCCACTTCCGCTACATCTGCCCGCTCCCTGCCAACACCGCCGAGGTGATAAGCCGCTACAAGCGCGTGATTGTGGCTGAGCTCAACAATGGCCAGTTTGCCGATTATCTGCAAGCAAAGAATCCTATGACCCACATCGAGCGCATCAACAAGGTGCAGGGTCAGCCATTCTTAGTGCAGGAAATTATCGATGGTGTAACTAAAATTATGGAGGCTTGAAAAGAATTATGGAAGAAATGAAATACTGTGCAGCCGACTATAAAAGCGACCAATATGTGCGCTGGTGCCCGGGTTGTGGCGACCACGCCGTGCTCAATGTGCTCCACAAGGCTATGGCTGAGCTGGGCGTTGCCCCTCACGACACTGCCGTGATTTCGGGTATCGGCTGTAGCTCGCGACTCCCCTACTACATGAACACCTACGGCTTCCACACCATTCACGGTCGTGGCGGTGCCGTGGCTACCGGCTTCAAGGTGGCTAACCCCAAGATGACCGTGTGGCAAGTGTGTGGCGACGGCGACGGCCTTGCCATCGGCGGTAACCACTTCATTCACGAGGTGCGCCGCAACGTAGATCTCAATGTGCTCATGCTCAACAACAAAATCTACGGCCTCACCAAGGGTCAGTATTCGCCCACCAGCGACCGCGGATTTGTGAGCAAATCATCACCCTACGGCACCACCGAGGATCCGTTTATCCCGGCTGAACTCGTGTTTGGCGCTCGCGGCACATTCTTTGCCCGCAGCATCGATGTGGAGCTGAAAATCTCGCAGGAGGTGATGGTGGCTGCCGCAAAGCACAAAGGCTGCTCGGTGGTGGAGATTCTGCAAAACTGCGTAATCTTCAACAACGGCATTCACAACTATATCACCGACCGCGCCACACGCGCCGAGCGCACCATTCACCTTGTACACGGTGAGAAAATGCTCTTCGGTGCTGATATGAACAAGGGAATTGCGCAGGACGGCTTCGGACTGAAGGCTGTGACCCTCGGCGAAGACGGCTACACCATCGACGACGTGCTCGTGCACGACGCTCACTGCCAGAGCAACTTCCTACACCAGCAGCTCGCTATGATGGACGGACACGACCTGCCTCTCGCAATCGGCGTAATCCGCGACGTGGAGGCTCTCACCTACGACCAAGAGGTGGAAAATCAGGTGGCTGAAGTGCGTGCCAAGAAAGGACTCAAGTCGCTGCGCCAGCTCGTACTCGCCGGCGAAACTTGGGAAGTGAAATAAAGCCATTTGCATAGTGGCAATCGACCATATTGCGAGGAGATGCACCCACACAAGTGCATCTCCTCGTTGTATTATACCCGGGGCATCGCCAAAACTGAAAAATAGTGTTAAATAGTGGTCAATAACACCTTTAGATTGTTCTAAATTGTACATTTGGTTTGATTTTGAACAATAATCGAGTAATTTTGTAGTCAAAATACGAATTTTTCCGCATTATGACCTACGAAGATACACTAAAAGAAAAAGGATACGTAATAACCGAGTCGAACATAAGCGACTGGGACAAAGACACCTTCACGGCAATAAACTACCACACTTTTATCTATTGCATTGCCGGCTCGGCTACAATCGAAATCAACATGATTGAATATACGCTGCGCACCAACTCCTACGTGTCGATTCCCGATGACTCGCTCGTGAAAGTGATTTCACGCTCCGACGACTTCAATTCACTGCGCCTTGCCTACACTAAAGACGCAGGGCTGACTGCCTCTATCGGAATGAACATCGACACAATGCAAAACATATTCTTGAATCCTTGCAATCACCTCACAAATGCCACTGAAATTGCGCTGTTCATGAATATGCTCGGTTCGCTACTCGAATATTCACGTATGCCTAATTTCTTGCATCACAGCGATTTTGCTTATGGACAAATTCGTTGCCTCTTCCTCGCCATTGCCGAGATTGGAGCCATATCGCGAAATGCCGCCTCACAGTCAACAGTATTCACTTCAGCCGACTCCTATTTTATCAACTTCATAAAGCTTCTCAACAAGCATTGCCGCCAGCAGCACGATGTGGCTTTCTATGCCGACAAACTCAGCATCACACCGAAATACCTGAACGAAATTGCACGCAAGACTGCAAACCGCACCGCAAAGGATATAATATCGAAGTTTATCGTGGCACGCATTAAGCGCGAATTGCTCATCTCGGGTAACTCGGTGCAGCGCATTGCCTACGACTTCAACTTCTGCGACCAGTCGAGCCTTGGCAAGTTCTTCAAGAAGGCAACAGGAATGTCACCTGTGGCTTTCCGCCACTCGCACCAATAATGACAGAATCTAATAACTAACTTTAAGAATAACAAAATCTTATTTTTATCGAATTATGGACGCAGCTACAATTATAGGCTACGCAGCTACAGTGACTCTATTGCTCGGCTACTTGCCGCAAACTATCCGTACCATTCGCACACGCTCAACCGACGACATCGCCATGGGCACATTCTCTATGATGGGACTTGGTGCTCTGCTTTTTGCCATTCAGGGAGCAATGACCGGCAATATGCCTCTGCTCG
>CALZFJ010000090.1 GCA_945645715.1 uncultured Prevotellaceae bacterium
ATGGATATATGATTAAGCCTGTAAAATTTGATGCATCGAAAAAGTATCCTGTGATTTTGTCGCAATATAGTGGCCCCGGCTCGCAGAAGGTGCTCAACTCATGGAAGATGGAGTGGGAGCAATATTTTGCGATGCAAGGCTACATAATAGTGAGCGTAGATGGACGCGGCACCGGAGGTAGAGGAAAGAAATTCGAGTCGGTAGTGTATATGCAGCTTGGAAAGTATGAATCGATCGACCAGTGTGCAGCAGCCGACTACATGGCAAGCCAACCGTGGGTAGATGCCAAACGCATAGGAATATGGGGCTGGAGCTACGGAGGCTATGAAACGCTGATGGCTATGTCGCAGAAAAACAGCCGGTTTGCAGCCGGAGTGGCGATAGCTCCGGTTACTGACTGGCGCTACTACGACACTATCTATGCCGAGCGCTTTATGCGCACACCTCAGGAGAACAACGACGGCTATCTTGCCGGATCGCCAATACAGAAAGTGGGCGACCTAAAGGGACGCTTGCTGATAATGAGCGGAACAGCCGATGACAATGTGCATATTGCCAATACATTGCAGTATCAGGCTGAGATAACTGAGCACAACAAGGTGATTGACATGATGCTGTTCACCAATATGAACCACTCAATCAACTATTGCGACACTCGCTATGCCCTCTACTTGAAAGTGCTTGACTTTTTTGACTTGCACCTTAAAAGATAAGAGGTGATGATGCACAACGACGACACACTATATGTGATAACCGGACCAACTGCCTCGGGGAAGACCTCGAAGGCAGTTGCTCTTGCAAAAGCTATCGACGCTGAGATAATCAGTGCCGATAGCCGCCAGATTTATCGCGGAATGGACCTTGGTACGGGCAAGGATATTGAGGAATATGACGGGGTGCCCTATCATCTCATTGACATTTGCGATGCAGGATATAAATATAACCTTTTTGAGTATTTGCGAGACTATCAAGCAGCACGCGATGATATTCGCAGTCGCGGCAAGCGTGTGATACTGTGCGGAGGTACGGGGCTATATGTGGAGAGTGTGCTGAAAGGCATAGAGCTGCCGCCCGTGCCAGAGGACAGGGCATTGCGTGCATCGCTTGAGGGCAAGTCGCTTGACGAGCTTACGGAGATTCTGCGTGGCTATAAGACGCTTCATAACACTACCGATGTGGATAGCTGCAAGCGTGCCATCAGGGCGATTGAAATCAGTAAATACTATCACGAACACCCTGACCTCGAGATGCGTACTACGCCACACCCGGTGGAGAATGCAGTGGTGATAGGAGTGGAAATCGACCGTGAAAGCCGTCGCCAACGCATCACTTCGCGACTGAAGGCACGCCTTGAGGCGGGAATGGCTGATGAGGTGCGGCGGTTGATTGATAGCGGTGTAGCTCCCGACGACTTGATTTATTATGGACTTGAATATAAATTTCTCACAAAATACGTGATAGGTGAGCTGAGCTATGAAGAGATGTTTTCGCAGCTTGAAATCGCTATACACCAATTTGCCAAGCGGCAGATGACGTGGTTTCGAGGCATGGAGCGCCGTGGCTATCCGCTTCACTGGCTCGACTGGCGGCTAAGCAATGAGGAATTTGTAGCGGCGGTGAAAGTGCTGTGAGATTTTAGAGCGAAAAGTGCCTTACGGTTAGGCTGAACACTTGCTTCAATAAGGATGTAAAAAAATCGGGTATGCCTGAGCATATCCGATTTTTTGTGAGGTATAGAGTTGGGATTAAGCCTTATAGTTGGCGAAATCTTCAACGGTAAATTCCTTGATGAACTTGTGGTGGCGGGCAACTTCAGCCTCACCGAAGCGAACATAAACATTAGCCGACTTGGTGAAGCACTCGCAGCGAGTGACATCGCCAAGGAGCAGATAGCCCATGATGATGTGTCCAGCCATCTCCACAAGGCGGCGTGCATGGAAGTCGGTATATTCGGTATTTTTCTGCGAAGTTACAGTCTCAACAGCCTCGGCATAGAGAGCAGTCATAGCAGCGAGCTTGTCGAGCAAAGGCTTGCAAGCCTCGGAATACTCCATAGCGGCATACTCATTGATTCGGTTGAGATAAGTGCCGGTGGTGACGTGGCGGATTGCAGCCACGACCTGAAGCTGAGTGGTTCCCTCGTAGATAGATGTGATGCGTGCGTCGCGATAGATGCGCTCGCAAGCGTAGTCTTTCATGAAGCCTGAACCACCGTGTACTTGCACAGAGTCGTAGGCATTCTGGTTACAGAATTCACTGCCCATACCCTTAGCGAGCGGAGTGAATGCATCGGCAAGACGAGAGTAATACTTCATCTCGGTACGCTCTTCGGGCTCAAGCTTGCGGTCGCGTGAAATGTCCTCGTAGGTCTTGTACATATCGACGAAGCGAGTGGTTTCGTAGAGAAGCGAACGAGAAGCGTCGAGCTTAGCTTTCATGACGGCAAGCATTTCGGCAACAGCCGGGAACTCAATGATAGCCTTACCAAACTGGCGACGCTCCTGGGCGTAGGCGTAAGCCTCGCGGTAGGCAGCCTCGCTGACACCAACCGACTGAGCGGCAATGCCAAGACGTGCACCGTTCATAAGAGCCATAACATACTTGATAAGACCAAGTTTGCGAGAGCCGCAAAGTTCGGCTTTGGCATTCTTGAATACAAGTTCGCAAGTAGGCGATCCCTTGATACCCATCTTGTTTTCGATGCGGCGTACGGTTACGCCACCATCGTTGCGGTCGTAGATAAACATGGAAAGACCGCGACCGTCGTGGCTGCCTTCCTCAGAGCGTGCGAGCACGAGAGCGATGTGACCGTCGCCATTGGTGATGAAACGCTTCACACCATTGAGACGCCAAGTGCCATCAGCCTCATTGAAAGTAGCCTTTAGCATTACTGCCTGAAGGTCGCTACCTGCATCGGGCTCGGTGAGGTCCATAGCCATAGTTTCGCCGGCGCAAACGCGTGGGAGGAATCGCTGACGCTGATCTTCATCGGCAAACTCATAGATAGTCTCGGCACAGTCCTGAAGACCCCAGATATTCACGAAGCTTGCATCGGCACGGCTGACCATGTCGGCAGCCATGATATATGGAACGAGCGAGAAGTTAAGTCCATTGTAGCGGCGAGGGAGCGAAATACCCATCAAGCCAGCCTTCACAAGTGCGTCGAGGTTCTGCTTAGTACCCTCGGCATACTCAACATGACCATCGATTACATGAGGACCTTCGTGGTCAACGCTTTCGGCGTTAGGAGCTACGATTTCACCTGAAATCTCACCAGCAATCTCAAGGACTTTCTCATAGGAGTCCATAGCGTCCTCGAAATTCATAGGAGCATAGTCGAATTTTTCACAATCGGCGAAGTTGCGTTCTTTCAGCTCGACGATTCTGCGCATCAATGGGTGAGTGAGATGATGCTTTAATGCTTTATTATCGTTATAAAAATTAGCCATTTCAGTGAGATTTACTTAGAGTTCTTTTTGTAATACTTAATGAGTTTGGGAAGCACGTCCTCAAGGTTGCCGGTGATTACGTAGTCGGCAATAGTGTTGATAGGAGCGTTGGGGTCATTATTGATAGAAATAATGATGGAGCTTTCCTGCATACCTGCAATGTGCTGAATCTGACCAGAGATACCGCAAGCGATATAAAGTTTCGGGCGTACGGTAACGCCTGTCTGACCGATCTGGCGGTCGTGCTCAACGAAACCTGCATCGACGGCAGCGCGAGAAGCACCGACTTCGCCACCGAGAGTGTTGGCGAGTTCAAAGAGCAGGTCGAAATTCTCCTTGCTGCCTACGCCGTAGCCACCGGCAACGATAATAGGAGAGTTCTTGATATTGACAGCCGATTTCTCGATGTGGCGGTCGATAATCTTCACAACGTAGCTTGCGGGATCAACGTACTTGTCGCAGTCGAGATTGATAACCTCACCCTTGTAGTTTGCATCGAAGATTTCCTTCTTCATCACGCCCTCACGCACTGTAGCCATCTGTGGGCGGCAGTCGGGATTGACGATAGTAGCCACGATGTTACCGCCGAAAGCGGGACGTATCTGATAGAGAAGGTCGGTGTATTCCTTACCGGTGCGCACGTCCTTGTGGTCGCCGATTTCGAGAGAAGTACAGTCGGCGGTAAGACCGCTGTGCAAGCACGAGGAAACGCGAGGACCGAGGTCGCGGCCGATGCAAGTAGCACCCATGAGGCACACTTGCGGCTTGATTTCCTTGAAGAGGTTGATAAGGATAGAAGAGTGGGGGAGCGAAGTGTAGGGATAGAGTCGAGCATCTTCCACCTTGTAAACTGTATCGACACCATAGGGGAAGATTTGAGCTTCGATACCGTCGAGCTTGTCGCCGGCAACGATAGCCTCAAGCTTCACACCAAGGCGAGTGGCAAGAGTGCGACCTTTGGTCAAGAGTTCAAGACTCACATCGGCAACCTTACCATCTTCAAATTCGCAATATACTATTAAATTATTGATATCTGCCATAATTATTAGTGATTTAATGTGTTGGAGAGAAAAGATTATCCGATAGTGTGGTTAGCGATAAGGTCTTTCACAAGATCCTCGATAGCTGCGTCATCGGCAGCTTCGATACGCTTGCTTTCCTTAGCCTGGAACACCACATTGACTACAGTCTTAACCTTTGTAGGCGAGCCGGGCATACCTATCTGCTCGGGGTCGGCTTCAACCTCGGCAGCACTCCACTCATAAAGGTTGAGATAGCTGCGAGAGTCGAGAAGACGCTTCACATCGTCGGAAGCGGCGGCTTTCTCGCTTGGAGTAGCGGCATATTTAAACTTCTGGATAAGGCGGGCATTGCGCGGGCGGCAAGGAGCAGCCGAGCCATTTACGGTTACAACCAAAGGAAGCGGGGCTTCAACTACCTCTACGCCATTCTCAATGCGGCGCTTAATTGTAGCCTTGCCGTCTTCAACTTTGATGTCTTCGGCATAGGTGACTTGAGGCAAGCCAAGTTTCTCTGCAATCTGCGGACCAACTTGGGCCGTGTCGCCGTCGATAGCCTGACGGCCACCGATGATGATGTCGTATTCGCCCAAGTGGCGGATAGCCTGAGCAAGAGAATATGAAGTGGCGAGAGTGTCGGCACCACCAAGAGCACGGTCGGTGAGAACGATTCCGGTGTCGGCACCGCGATAAAGACCTTCACGAATCACTTCGGCTGCTCGAGGAAGTCCCATGGTAAGCAAAGTGATTTTAGAGCCGGGGTGAGACTCTTTGAGGCGAAGAGCCTGCTCAAGAGCATTCAAATCCTCGGGATTGAAGATAGCAGGTAGAGCGCTGCGGTTGATGGTACCATCTTCCTTCATTGCGTCCTTTCCCACGTTGCGTGTATCAGGCACTTGTTTTGCCAGAACAACGATATTCAAACTCATAATACTAAAGATATTAGAATGATTTATAATATAATTTCAAAATTATCTCTGTGTTGTCTCTACACGAAAAACACGTGTAGAAATGCACGTGTTCCCATAATCTGTACAAAGTTAAGAAATAATTGCCAAGTCACAAATAAAAATCGCCAAAAAGTTAAAAAAGCATCATGGGAAAGCCATAAAAAATAACATCTTTAACTATATTTCTGTGCTTGAGTATTTACTCATAAGAAGAATAGACACGGATATTCGTAAAATGGCTTGAAAATTGAGCTTATTTCGATGACAGAATATTTTTCAAGATAAACTCCTTTTTCTTTTCAGAAACATAGCGAATGAAGCTGTCACAAGAAATGACGTCGTGAAGGTGGCGGGTTATTGTCGTGTCGAGGTTTTCGGCATGAATCTTTTCATATAGCCACTTAGTGAATGTGCCGGGCACCATGCCGATAAAATCATTTTCGCCTTCGTCCAATTTCTTGCCTGATGCTTTTTTCTCATTTGCCTCTTTAGAAAATTTTGCCATAATTCCTTCGATTTGGCAGGTCTTGAAAACAATGAATTCAATGGCGTGGGTTTCGGCTTTGAAAACATTGTCAAACAAATTTGGGTTTTCCACTACCATCTTCAGAAGCAGTGCCAGAAAACCTACGCGGGCCACCTTGAAGTCCTCAATATTCTTAGTGGTGGTTATCCGCCCCTTGTCCTTGTAATAAAGGTGAGTTGGTTTTGGCACACCACAAACCCTTGATTTGCTGAATAGAAAAGCAATAAAGTCAGGAAAGTCCTCATAACGCTCAAGGCAGCGGTATTCATCGGCATATTTTGTGAGCAGAAAATGCATGGTCTTAGCCGTTTCATGCTTAAATGCTTTTGTCCAGCCAATGCTGCTGGCATAGCACAAGTCGGGGGTAAAATGACCGGCCCGCTTTTTGCTGAGAATATTGACCAATTCGTTATGTTTACCACCGCCCTTGTTGGTGATGTCCATACTAATTTCACCACAGCTTTCAAAAGATGTGATGCAAATGTTTGCCTTTCGACTGTTCATCATATATACAATATCCTCAATTGCATCACTACGCTTCAGTGCATCGTCGTCATCGAGCATCACAGCGATATCGTCATCACAGGCAGTCTTGAGGAAAAGTTCTTTTATGCGAATCATAGCTGCGGCCGGACCGCCGCAATGCTCAACGCTATAAGCGATTTTGTCGAATAGGAATGGGTAGTTTTGACTGTCTTGATACAAACTGATTATTTGTTTTGCAGTCGTAACCTGATTGTCGTAGTCTTTATCAACATCTTCGAGCACAATGACAAGAATGTTCTGATAGGTCTGGCGATTAATGGAATCGAGAGTCCTCTTCAGATTACGTTCATACATTGGAGCATTTTTACTGCATGTGCGGACGAGAAGAAACACCCTTGGGGTTCCATTTGCAGCAAGCATCTTGTTGAAGCGCTCTTTGACTTGCGAATCGTTGCATCGGGCAGTAATGCTCGTGCCAAGAGATTTAATGTATTCCGAGGCATAGGCTTTGGCAATCATTGTGACTATAGCACCGGCAATCATACAAATAAAAGCAATAATCAGAATCTTGGAGGCTGTTTCTACTTGCGGTAAAGCAAATAGAGACATTACAATGAATGTCCACATCGTAATGCGTATGACGGTGAGAATACCAATGAGCAGCTCATTGAGGTAACGTCGGTCGTCATCTCTGTATTTTCCACTATTTATGGCACCTTCAATGATTTCGCACAATTCCTCGGGGTGGTTTGATATGTTCAGCCACTTAGGATAGCCCGATGAGGTGTGGTTGCGGAATTTGAGAACCCTGCAATAGACATTGATTTCATAAAAGAACACCGGAGAAAACATAAATGTGCGTGTCAAGAAAGCTACGAGTGCCGACCATTGTGGAAAGTTATTGCAGTCACCAAAGAGAAAACTCATGAAACGATTATCCTTGAAATAATACAATATCTGGCAGAACATCATGCGAATACCCTGAACGATAAGTCCGACAAAATAGAATGATGCAATGGCAACAACTGCTACTATTGTGAGACTACTGCTATAACTCTCCATATACGCATTCAACGTCGTAACCCAAAAAGGCAGATTATATGTGCTGCCCGTGCAGTATGAGTCGTAGAGTACAAAGGCAACATTAACCACGAGCATAGAGATGAAAACGAGAAGAATGTATATTATGATATCAGATAATTTAAATTG
>CALZFJ010000091.1 GCA_945645715.1 uncultured Prevotellaceae bacterium
GATATGGGCATGGTCAATCGCTCAAAGGCTCAGCATATTCTCCTCGAGGCACTTGAACATGAAAGCGACTTTGCTGCCATTATCCAACTTAAGCATCTGCTTTTCGGGCATCATGGCAGCACGCCTCAGCCGGAGGTCGTACTTGAGACAACCCGAGATCTTCGCGACCGCGATGCCAAGCTGGGGACACCATCGGGCATTTGGCTTTTCTATCACGCCTTGGCATTGGACCTCCTCGGCAAGAAAAATGAAGCAAACCACTATCTCACTCACGCTGCACGCATGGGTGTTGTCGATGCTTGGTACAACCTTGCCTTGTCGAAATGCAAATTTAACGATGACGGGAGCCTCATCGATGCAGAGTCTTTCAAGGAGGCTCTCAACGAGGGCGTACGCCATCACAGCTCCGATTGCCTCACCATGCTTGCTGCAATCGAACACGATGAATATCCTAAACTCAGCGATGAGCAGCACACCGAAGAACTTGCAGCCGGAATCGTAGATATGTTCGAGAAAGCCTATTCGTGGGGTGATTCATATGCGGCTGTAATGCTTGGCAACATTTTCTACTATGGCGATATCAAAGAAGAAAATGACAACGCTGCATTTTCCTGGTATGCAAAAGCCGCGCTATGGGATTGTTCTGAAGCCTACGAAAAGATGTTTGCAATGGTACACGACCATTACATCGACGCAGAGCTGTCGTTCGTTGACAATCTTGCGCTCAATGGTGCTCGCCTTGGCTCTAAGAAGCTCCTCGCCGAAACCGTAATGGCATACACCCACGGCCGTCTCACTGAGTTTGCAGCTGAAATAGAGCAATACTACTGCCCCATCTTCGATTCCGACGATTTCACCATCGACGACACAAGCAACGATGACAATGATACCCCGGAACCTCCCGACGACGACGGCCGCTTCGATGCCTGGGCATAAAAATTCAGCGACAAATTCCTTGGACTCCCGGCAAAAGCGGGGGTGCAGGATTATTGTTTTCTCAGCGATTTGCACTATCTTTGCATAAGATAGGCGGCATCTCATCAAAATCTATCAAGCATGCTTGTTGCTTTTGATTTCGATTTGCACTATCTTTGCATTTTGAATCAATGCAACGACAATTATGGCTGAAAACGACATAATAGTGAAGGGCGCCCGCGTCAATAATCTCAAGAATATCGACGTGGCTATCCCTCGCAACAAGTTTGTGGTAATCACCGGTCTTTCCGGCTCAGGCAAATCATCTCTTGCCTTCGACACTCTCTACGCCGAGGGGCAACGCCGCTATGTGGAAAGTCTTTCATCTTATGCCCGCCAGTTTCTTGGCAAGATGGCAAAGCCTGAGTGCGACTTCATGAAGGGTCTGCCTCCGGCTATCGCCATCGAGCAGAAAGTGAACACCCGAAACTCACGAAGCACCGTGGGAACTTCCACCGAAATCTACGACTACCTGCGCATGCTCTTCGCTCGCGTGGGTAAGACGTTTTCCCCCGTTTCGGGCGAAGTGGTGAAGCGCCACACTCCCGAAGATGTCATCGAAGCCATTCACTCCTACCCTGCCGGAACTCGACTTGCCATTCTCACCCGCATTGTCCTTCCCGAAGGACGCTCTCTCTGCGACCATCTCGACGTGCTCACAAAGGAGGGCTTCTCGCGTCTTGAAAAAGACGGCTCGTTCATGCAGATTGCCGACGTCATTGCCGACAAAAGTGCCCAAAAAGCCAACTATAACCTTCTCATCGACCGCCTCGCCGTGAGCGACTCGAGCGACGACGATGGCCGTATTTTCGATTCTGTCGAGACTGCCTTCTTCGAGGGTCACGATGAGTGCATTGTGAAGTTCTGGACTACCGACGGCATCGACGTACTTCACTTCTCCAAGCGATTTGAAGCCGATGGAATTGAATTTAAGGAGCCAAGCGACCTTATGTTCAATTTCAACAACCCGATAGGTGCCTGCCCGTGCTGCGAAGGCTTCGGGCGCGTCATAGGCATCGACGAGGATCTCGTTATCCCCGACAAGTCACTGTCGGTAAACGATGGCGCCGTTTTCTGCTGGCGCGGTGAGAAAATGGGCGAATGGAAGCGCGAATTTATCCACATTGCTGCACTGACCGGCTTCCCTATCCACAAGCCTTATTTCCAGCTCAGCGATGAGCAGAAAGACCTGCTGTGGCATGGCAACAAGCAGTTCCCAGGAATCGACGGTTTCTTCAAATATATAGAGAGCAAGGCTTACAACATACAGTACCGCGTGCTCCTCGCACGCTATCGTGGCAAGACCACCTGCCCCGAGTGTCGAGGCTCGCGCCTGAAGCGTGAGGCTTCTTTCGTGAAAATCAACGGTTGCTCCATCACCGACCTGGTGAAGATGCCAATAAAGAACCTCACAGAGTGGTTCAACAATCTTGAGCTATCAGCCACCGATGCAAAGGTAGCAAAGCGCCTGCTCGTGGAAATTCGCAGCCGTCTCGGCTTCATGAATGAGGTAGGGCTTGGCTATCTCACTCTCGACCGCCTTTCTTCAACGCTTTCGGGCGGTGAAAGTCAGCGCATCAATCTCGCCACTTCACTCGGCAGCAGCCTTGTAGGGTCAATGTATATCCTCGATGAGCCGAGCATCGGTCTTCATTCGCGCGACACTTTCCGTCTCATCAGCGTTCTCAAGTCGCTCCGCGACCTTGGCAACACGGTCATTGTCGTAGAGCACGATGAAGATATTATCCGCAATGCCGACTATCTCATCGACATCGGTCCCGAAGCCGGACGCCACGGTGGTGAAGTAATCTATCAGGGCGATGTCGCAAATCTTGCCAAAGCCACTTCAAGCTACACCTTGCAATATCTCAATGGCGAGCGCGAAATCCCCTTGCCGCCTTTCCGCCGCAAATGGACCAACTACATCGAAATCACCGGCGCAGCAGCCAACAATCTGAAGCAAGTCACCGTGCGCTTCCCGCTCGGTGTGCTCACAGTGGTTACGGGCGTCAGCGGTTCGGGAAAATCCACCATCGTCAAGGATACGCTCTACCGCGCTCTTATGCGCCACTTCGGTGAGAGTGCCGACACTCCCGGAGTGCACAAATCGATGCGTGGCGACCTCGATTCAATCAGCAAAGTGGAATTTGTCGATCAGTCGCCAATCGGAAAATCCACCCGCAGCAACCCAGCCACCTATCTGAAAGCTTTCGATGAGATTCGCCGCCTCTACTCTGAGCAGCAGCTCTCACAGCAGATGGGCTACGCGCCCGGCTTCTTCTCCTTCAATTCCCCGGGCGGTCGCTGCGAGGAGTGCAAGGGCGAAGGCACTATCACCATCGAGATGCAATTTATGGCTGATATCACCCTGCAATGCGAATGTTGCCATGGCAAGCGTTACAGCAAGAGCGCCCTCGAAGTGCTCTACCGCGGAAAGACAATCAGCGATGTTCTCGACATGACAGTGAATCAAGCCATCGAATTTTTCAGCAAAGAGAAAGGCTCGGTCGAGAAGAAAATTGTCAGCCGATTGAAGCCGCTGCAAGATGTGGGTCTTGGCTACATCAAGCTGGGGCAGTCGTCATCTACCCTCTCGGGAGGTGAAAACCAACGCGTGAAGCTCGCCTACTACCTCACCGGTGAGAAGAACTCACCCACTCTGTTCATCTTCGACGAGCCTACCACCGGTCTTCATTTCCACGACATCAACACGCTAATGAAGTCGTTCAACCAGCTCATCGACAATGGTCACAGCATCATCATCATTGAGCACAACATGGACGTAATCAAATGCGCCGACCACATCATCGACATGGGGCCCGATGGCGGCGATGCCGGCGGCAATGTGGTTGCCACAGGCACCCCCGAAGAAATTGCCTCATGCCCCGACAGCATCACAGGCTACTACCTCCGCCCTAAGCTCCACATTTAGCAGATAGAAGGCTTTTTCGCCCATTTTAATAGACAATGCTACAATCGCTATCACTCCTCCACGCTGTTTTTTGTGATTGCCATGTCGGCAGGACTGCTATTCCTTGTGGTCACCATCACCTGCATGGCACGCAACCGTGCATTGCCTAAGTTTGTACATAAGCTCATGATTGCCGGCAACATCGCGGCTCTCACCTATCTGTCGTTGGTTTTCGCCATGCGCTGGATTATCGGGGCGCTTATCACCATGCTTATCTATGCCACAGCTCTCCACAGCAGGTCGCTGCGCTACTTCAATCGTCCGGTGTTCTTTCATTGGTTTGCAATGCTGGCATTCCTTTCGGTGCTGTTCACCTACTTCGGAGTGAACTATTTCCTCGGAGGGCTTCACAGCTACGGGGCAGCATAATGCCACATTGATGTGCTTGTGTATTCAATAATCACCCCTGCCACAGCTATGTGGCAGGGGCTTAATCAATATTAAGAGCGGTTTTATGCCCTTATTATATAAAGGTGAGAAGCATTGTCCTATTTCATCTTTATGTCTTGCAGTTTCACCAATTTATGCACAATGGCATAGATGGTGAGTCCCGATGGTGTGTGAATTTGCAACTTGCTGCAAATATTACGCCTGTGCGTCGTTACGGTGTGAATCGAGAGGAATAGCTTGTCGGCAATTTGCTTGTTGCTCATGCCACACGCCACACAGCCCACTATTTCGCGTTCGCGCTGGCTGAGTACGAGCAATTGGTCGTCGGCAGCCCTGTTCTCTTCCACCTCCGTTGCGTCGTTTTCGGCGTCTTTAAGTCGGCCTGAGTTCTCAATCTTGCGTACTGCCGGAACAAATATGTAGTCCTCCACCTCGCAATGCTGCGAGAGGTCTTGCTCGCAGTTGATAATGTCGAAAAGTACCGATGTTAGCAGGTCATTGCCTTGCTCGGGATAGTAGCGAATGATAATGTCCTTCAGCTCCTTCAGCTTCTTGTCCATATTGTTGTGCTTCTCGGCAAACATGTCGATTGAGTAGCGTGGGTCTTTCTCTCCATTCAGCAGAGCCTCCACATAGCGGAACACTTTGCGGTTCTCATATTCCATGTGACGGCGCACCTCCACCACATATTCATCGTAGAAGCGCAATATAAGGAATGCCACCTCATCACTACCCGAGCAGTCGATAGCCTCAATAAGCCTTCGCCGTATCATGGGCAGAACATAATCAAGGAAATACACATGAGCCTGCTTCAAGTAGCTTATCAGCGATGCCATCGATATTTCAGTCACGTTCCTCTCGTTTTTCCCTATGAAATTGGCTACTGAAAGGAAGGTAGCTACATCTACCCCCTGCAACTCACAGCTTTCTTTTACCGATCTCTCGCCAAAACCCAACGAGATTCCAAAGCGGTTGAGCACCATGAGCAAGCGGCTGTTGTCACTTATCAAATCCTTGAGCTTATCCTGGGCCGTGTATATGCTTGATTTGTCCATTTTCCGATATTTGAATACTCTTTGGCAGCAAAAGTAGTGATTATTGTCACATTTTGCAATACCTAAAAATGAGTATTTCACTGCTCACATCACGGCTTTTCACGACTAAAGTGCCATAAGGAAGGACTGTATCCAGATGGAGACTATACCTGCCACATAGCCGGCAAATGCAAGGTGGGTTATCTTCTTGCAGTACCACCAGAATGGGATTTTCTCAATTCCCATCGCCACCACACCGGCTGCCGAGCCAATGATGAGCAAGCTACCGCCCACTCCGGCACAGAATGTGAGAAGATGCCAGAACAGTCCGTTCTGCACAAACAGCATCTCATAGGCAGGGTCGGCTGCTGCGGCAAGTGTTGCCGGATCTACCACCGGATACATATTGATACAAGCTGCCACAAGTGGTACATTATCGACTATCGACGACAGCACACCTATCGATGAACTGATAAGGTATGGCTCATGTATGGTAGTATCGAGCCACTGTGCCATGTTGCTCAATATTCCGGCCTCCTGTAGTGCGCCCACTGCCATAAGAATGCCCAGGAAGAACAGAATGGTGGGCATATCAATGTGTTTCACCACCTGCGACACACGACCTTCAATCGAGGAGTCGAGGCGATATTTTCTCACGATTATCTCAGTGAGCAGCCACAGTGCGCCAAGCGACAGAAGCATACCCATGAAGGGAGGAAGTCCGGTTGCCGTCTTGAATACCGGCACAAAGAGCAGTCCTGCAACTCCCGAAATAAGCACCAACTTGCTCAGGCGTTGGTTCACAGTGACAAGCTGAGGGTCGGGAGCCGATGCCACCTTCACTTTTGCCTGGGTGATACCATCGTCCTTTATCATCTTGCACGCCATCCATAGCGGCACGAGCGTTGAAATTATGCACGGTATGAAGAGGTTGATTATAAGGTCGCTCGTTGTCACATTGTTCTTCATCCACAGCATAATGGTGGTAACGTCGCCAATCGGCGACCATGCACCTCCGCTATTGGCTGCTATCACTATCACTCCGGCAAAGAGCCAGCGGTCGTCCTTGCGAATGAGCATACGGCGCAGCAGCATCACCATGATGATGGTGGTGGTCATATTGTCGAGAACTGCCGACATGAAGAATGTGATCACGGTGAGCACACACAGAAGCATCTTCTTGCGGCGTGCCTTCACATATTTCGTTATGAAGTTGAAGCCCTCATATTTATCTATCAGTTCCACAATGGTCATCGCTCCTATCAAGAACATCAAGATCTCGCATGTGTCGCCAAGCTGGTGAATGATTGAGGTAGTAACATCGGCACACAATCCTGAAGCTGATAAAACAGTCCAGAGCAGTGTGCACATCATCAGCGCAAATGTAGCCTTGTTGATCTCAAGCGTATGTTCAAGAGCAATCAGTATGTAACCTATCACGAAGATAGCTATCATGGTTGTTATCATAGTACGTCAGCTATATTAATTATGATTTTATGAAAATGCTATTAGTATTATTGTAAACTTTTTTATTGATTGTAGATGATTGACTGTATCACCTTATGCGGTCGTAGCTACTCAATATCTTTATATCCTTCGATATGCCTCGGTCGGCAAAATAAAACATGAATATCGAGATTATCGGCATAAGATTTGTCATCTTCACACTCAGCACATCACATTCAAGATTGTAGAGCACAATCATCAGCGACACCGTCAGGGCTGCCGTGATTCCGCCTCCCACCCGGCACAGCATCTTCTGCTGCTTTAGAGCCTTATATCTGAATATTGTCACCAGCGCAAGCAGCGTTGTCAAGAGCGATATTCCGAAGAATCCCCACATATATCCGTTCTCTCCTGAGCCGAGCATGCTCACTTCACTCGTAGTATCTGCCACTGTCACTGCCGCTATCGGTGAGAAGCTGTAGATTCCCATCAATATCGCTGCTATCAGCAGAAAAACACTTTGCCATCTTTGTATCACCATCTTCGTTCTTAGTTTTTTCTTTTTTAGTTATGTTTTCAATGATTCCACAAAGTTACAAAATTTTGTTGTAATTATAAAATCGCCTCAAATATATTTTTCACCCATTTTGCCAATCAAAAAATCTTTGCTATCTTCGTGAAAAATTTATGGATACGATGATTTCACAACAATCCTTTTCCACACAAGATAAAATCTACGCTCTCATAGGGCAGCATCGGCTTAACGATGCTTTTG
>CALZFJ010000092.1 GCA_945645715.1 uncultured Prevotellaceae bacterium
GATTCTCACACCCGACACTTGTGCTGAAATCCATAGAAACATCGGCACATAGTAGAAGAATACCGATAGAACGACAATCGATATTGCCACTACGATAAAGATAAGAAATTCAATAGCCATAGAGATATAGTTATTTAGTTGTTTATTAGTTTCTTTCGGCTTTCCTGATGGAGTTTTCCATATACTCAATGTCCTTGCGGGCTTTATCCACCGAGTTCTCGAGTTGCAGAATGTTGCTTCGCATGGCGGTCTGCTCAGAAGCCGAAGCCGTTTCATACTTCTTGCGAAGGTTGGCAAGGCGAGCCTTGTTGTTGGCGAAGTGTTTCTGCATCACTAATAGCTCTTCCATCATTTTTTCACCTGAAGGGGTCTTGAAATCATTGAATGTGCGATATACCACCCCATTATACACATGGAAAGAAAACTCCTTAATAGATGAGAGTGCATTAGTGGAAACATTGCGTGCATCAGCAGCCATAGCACTATAATCCTTTTTACCCCATGTGTCGCGATAATTCTTGATTAAAGCCTTATCGGCAATATTATCGTCGTCGGCATCATAATTTATGCGGGTAGAGTTGGGAATGAAGGTATAAATAGTGATCTTGCCGGGTATTTGATTGCGGTCGGTTGCCCACCAGCCTATATTCTTTCCCTCGTCGATTACGAGCATATAATCATCGTAGGGAGAATTGTAGGGCATACCGATATTGCTGGGAACGAAGAAATCTCCGGTCTCCACGTCTTTGCGGGTCATGAATATATCATAACCGCCAAGAGAATTATTGCCATTGCCTGCATAGTAGATAGTCAAGCCGTCTTGCATCATAAAGGGATATGCAGCATCGCAACCATCGTTTAGCATCTTGTCGAGCCGGACTTTATCGTCCCAGCCTTGTATTAGGCGCACGCTTTCGTAGAGGTGACTTATCCCCTTGCTGTCGGTTTGTGCCCATATTATCCGTTCGCCTGATTCTGAGGTCTGAACGATTGATACTCCATTCTTGCTAAAAGCATCGGGCAACAAGTCGGCATTGCCAAGAGTTCCGCAACTTGGCGACATATTGTAAGCAAGCAGAAAACTCTGCTTATCGACACTTATGCTATCGATGATTACTATCTGTTCGACATGGTCGAGCATCATTCGAGCTTTGTTGAGAGAGCTTTTCATTTGGGTTACATCGTCAAGCGGTTTCTTCGCTTTTGTGAGTGCAGCTTCATAGTCATCGAGATAATCCTCAGCATCGGTGAAATCATAGTTGTCATAACAGATTTTCGCAAGGTATTTATTTGCTTCGGCTACATTTCTTGACGCTGCAAGCTCAAAGTATTGCTTTGACTTCTGTCGCTCACCGGTATTATAAAGACACACACCAAGCCAATGAGCTATTGAGCCATTCTTCGGAGATTTTTTGTGTTGCTCTATCATCATAGGCAATGCTTTTGCATAGTCGCCTTTGTTGTAAACCGACTTGGCTTGTTCAAGTGTTGCCGACCACAAAGTTGCCGCCGACATAAGTGCAAGCGATAAAAAGAATGTTTTGGCTTTCATTTTCAGCATTATTCTATTTAACTTTCAAAAATAGCAATATTATTGTTCAAATGCAAATTTTTCACACATATTAATAGCTTGTCCGATTGATTTGCCCTTGAATGGAAGTATCTGCATTAATTAAACATACTTGCAATACGTTCGATAGGCATCATGCAGATGATAGTCTTGCCCGAAGGCGTGTAATTTGGCTGTTGCAAACGCAGCAAATCACCCAATAGCGTATCCATTTCCTCATCGGAGAGAATGCGACCGTAGGGAATGGCAGCTTTTTCGGCAACAGTGAGAGCGATATGCTCAAATACCTTTGATGCAATTGATTCACCTCCTTCAATTATTGAATCAATCACTTCGAGTATGAGTTCTTTGACATCTACATTCTCTACGCCTGCCGGAATTGCCGATACCGACCAGTCGTTACCTCCAAGATTTGAAATAGAGAATCCCACTTTCTCTATTTCATCTATCAGCTCCGTCATAATCAGGTGCTGCGACGGCGAAAGATTAAGCACCTCGGGGAATAGAATTGTTTGCGACACGATGCTATTGTTGCTCACCTGTTTCTGGTAGCGGTCGTAGAGCACACGCACATGGGCACGATGCTGATCTACAAGCATAAGCCCCGACTTAACTTGCTGAATGATGTATTTACCCTTAATTTGCAGCATTGAGCGTTTCTGCCCTTGCGCATCCGACTCATCTGTGTCGCTAATCGTCAGCTGGTCAGGCTCATTGTCGGGTGCTATCGTAGCATCGGCAGAATCAAGTCCTACAAGTTTGGAGCTTTCAAAATTCTCATATAGCTTTTCCCAATCCATAGCAGGGTGAGATTTTGAGTAGCTCTCGAAGCTTCGGTTTCCATCTGTAGATGATTGTGGCGATTTTTTTTCGGTGTTGAACGGGTTGTATGTAGGGTCGATATCCAGGCGAGGAGCCTCTATTGTGTCGAGCGGAATCTGCTTGAAAGCAGGCATTTCGAGTGCACCATCAGTATCAAAATCGATTGACGGTGCTACGCTGAAACGCCCCAAAGCCTCCTTGACAGCAGCCGATAGTATCTGCCATATTGGTGATTCGTTCTCAAACTTAATTTCAGTCTTAGTTGGGTGAATATTTACATCGATTGTTTCAGGATCGACTGTAAAATTCAGAAAATAGTTTGGCTGGGTGTCATCGGGGATTAGTTGGTCGTAACTTGACAGTATTGCCTTGTGGAAATATGGATGACGCATAAATCTTCCGTTCACAAAGAGATATTGCAGGAAATTACGCTTGCGGACGTTCTCAGGCTTGCAGACGAAGCCTACAATCTTCACAATGTTAGTGTCGATAGAAATGGGAATAAGTTGCGATTCGAGATTCCTGCCGAAGAGCGATGAGATGCGCAGCTTGAAAGAGCCGCCACTCAGCTGATAGAGCATACTGTCGTTATGCATCAGTGTGAAATCAACTTCGGGATTCACAAGTGCGAGTTTCTCAAATTCTTTCAATATATTAGATAGTTCCACAGAATTCGACTTCAGGAACTTGCGGCGAGCAGGAACATTAAAGAATATATTCTTCACCATAAAGTTGCAACCCTGCTGGCACACATCGGGTTCCTGACTCTCACACTGCGAACCGCTGATAATGATGTGTGTGCCAATATCTGCGCCACGGCAGCATGTGCGTAGCTCAATTTGTGAGATTGCAGCAATTGAAGCCAATGCTTCGCCTCTGAAGCCATTGGTGTGAAGCGTAAAGAGGTCGTCGGCCTTGCGTATTTTCGATGTTGAATGACGCTCAAATGATAGTCGGGCATCGGTATCGGTCATACCTATGCCATTGTCGATTACTTGGATAAGAGTGCGGCCGGCATCTTTCAGTATAATCTGCACTGAAGTTGCCTTTGCATCGATAGAGTTTTCAACCAACTCCTTAATCACCGATGCCGGTCGCTGTATCACCTCTCCCGCCGCAATCTGGTTTGCGACTGAATCGGGTAGAACTTTAATTATATCGCTCATAGACGAGAAATTCGAGTTTGGTTAATTCAACAAATAAAATCTTGTAACACTCAGAGCTATTTTTTCACACTGCGCCGCTTTGCCATCTCAGTACCCATGAGTTTCCTCATTTCCTCTTCAGGATAGATGAAGATATCATCGGGCTCTTTTGGGCGCAGTGCATCATACCAGCCAAAGCCTTTCAGATAATACTGTGAGCGCTTTGAGAGATAGAGAGGTGTTACGTTTCCATTAACATCGGGCCACATTGTGATTTTATCAATTTCTTGCTTGGGCTTGAGCAGAATTGTCATATAGCTACTCTCGGCATCTACAAGTTTGTTGTAGGTGGAATCCTCTTCCATGGGGTACATAATAAGCTGTACATTGCCGTTCACATCGAGCTGGCGCAGCTCCTCATTCTCGAAATAGGCTTTCATTTCCTTTCCGGCAAGCTGATTGTAATAAACCTCACCTATATGTTCGGCCATCATTCCATAATCGGGTATTAAGGCATAATCCACCGTGCTGTCATTGAAATGCACATTAATTACATTGCCCGTTATCTGGCGGTTGGTGTTCCACACTACGGCATGATTATATAGATTGAGCATTGAATCGCGCTCTACAACCGACATGGAGTCGCACAGTCCTTGAATATTTATGCGATAGAATCGCACACGTGGGTTTGCGACCATCACACGCATTGAGTCGGGACCTTCCTCGAGGAATGTGCGGATAGTGTCGGCATGCAGATAAAGAGTGTCGCCCTTTGAGAACTCACGTGCACGAGCGCGCCGTGTGGCAAAGGAGCGGTTCTCATTCTGGTTATGGTAGCCATAGTCGCCGTCGAGAATGCTGCTGTGAACTGAATCTGTGAGTATCATGTTGCCAAAAGCCTCACCATACCCTTTTGCACGATCGTAGAAAATGGTGTCACCGGTGAGTTTCTGTCCGTCTTTGCCCACAACGAGTGAGCGATTATATAGCGTGGCATTGTCGGTATCGGTGTTATACCAGCCACGGTTTGTATAAATAATGCTGCTGTCGGATACAATAGTTGTACGGCCTACGATATCGGCGATGTGGGTGTTGGTGTTGTAGTGAAGTGTATCGGTGTGCAACACATAATCCTCGTTTAGCAGTTCCACATCGAAGAGAAATTCAGCGTTCTTCGTGTCAGGCTCATATTGCCCATAGACCGATGAGAGTTCGTTCTTTGAGTCAATGATTTTACCACCCTCAAAGTAATAGCCCAGGTTTTCAACCATATCGTAGTCGAGGCTATCGGTGAAAAGAGTCACATCGCGGTTTTCCATCTTCACATTATAGCGTAACTGGGCAATCTCGTCTTGACCATTATAGTAGAGTACGTCGGCATACACAAAAAGTGTGTCGCCTTGATTCATTTTCACATGTCCGAAAGCATCGAGCGAACTTGTTGCGTCGTAGTAATATGCACTGTCGCAGTACATGCGTGTTCCGCTCTTGCTAAATTCCACATTACCGCGCAGAATCTGGTAATCAGTGCTGATTTTCTCATCTGCAACAAGCACATCGGCACGCTCAAGGAAAATCTTGTTTTTCTGATTACGATTTGCTCCCGGAATCTGTGGTGTAATGCGGTTTTGTCGCGTAACGGGCTTTTTGGCTTTGATTGAAGTCTTTGCAGGCATCTTATGGTCGCTTGCAACCTTGGCGTTAGCTGTGGGGGTGGCATTGACCTTGTGTTTCTGCTTGTGGTTAGAGCCGGTCTGTGCCCATGCGTTGTCGCCCATTGCACTAAGCATAGATATAGCCAAAAGGCATAAGATACCGTTACGAATCTTATGCCCGATGTTTTGCTTATATGAGTATTTGCTCATTGATATATTCAGGATAAAAGTATAAGTTATTTCTTAATCCATCCGCTATACTTAAATTCGCAATTACGCCAATCGTCATCGATTCTCACGTAGGTTTCTTTCTGTTTTTTCACTACCCAGTCGTCGATAATCTTTGCTTTGCGATTATTCTCATACATATTTTTCAGAATCTGGTAATCATCGCTGAGGTTTGCCTTATGCCCCTCTATGCGTCGCGACAATTTCACGATAGCCACAATCTCCTTGTTTCGGCTCTGGTCAATCATTATGAATGGCTCGGAGATATCGCCTACTTCCATCTTATCTACCACTTTTGCTATTTCCTGTGGAAGATCTGCCATCTCAAATTTCGTGCTGCTTGTGCGACGGTTCACCATGATACCCTTGTTGTTCTTTGTATCCTTGTCCTGCGAAATCCATTGAGTTGCTTCCTCAAATGTGAATTTACCGTCGAGCATATCCTTTCTGATTGAGTCAAGACGTGTCTTTGCCTCATCAAGGTCCTTTTGTGCCACTTTCGGTTTGAGAAGAATGTGACGGCAATTTATGCGGTCGCCACGCTTCTCAATCAGCTGGATAATATGGAATCCAAATTCTGTCTCAACGATTTTCGACACTTTCTTGGTGTCGTTGAGGTTGAAAGCTACACTGGCAAATTCAGGCACAAGCTCCGAGCGGCTCTTGAAGCCAATCTCTCCACCATACATTGAGCTGCCGTCCTCTGAATAGAGAATAGCAAGAGTGGAGAATTCGTTCTCGCCCGAATTGATTTTGTTGGTGAAGTCGCGCAGTCGTGCCTTCACATCGTCGATCTCTTGCTGCGGGATAACAGGATTCAGTGAAAGCAGTTTCACTTCAACCTGCTGGGGAATATAGGGAATGCTATCGGGTGGCAGAGTTGCATAATACTTGCGAACGTCAGATGGAGTGGCTTTCACATCTTTCGTAAGGTTACGCTGCACCTCTTGCACCGTATATTGATTGCGGATTACCTCTATCATCTGCTCCTTCAGCTCGGGAAGAGGCTTGCGAAAGTATTCTTCTACTTTTTCGCGTGAACCAAGGTTGGCAATGAAATAATTGATTCGGCTCTCAGCTTGCTGAATCACCATAGCGTCCTGCACTTTCACTGTATCAATCTTAGCCTGATGCAAAAACAGCTTCTCAATTGCCATACGCTCAGGGATCACACAATATGGGTTGCCATCAATAGGCTGGCGCTCATATTGCAATTGCATGTATTGTTCCTCAATATCCGATTTGTAGATAGGCTCATCGCCAACTACCCATGCTACTTCTTCGGCAATATTGTTCTGAGCCGAAGCCTGCACTGCAACTCCAAGCAGCAATGCTATAATTGCGAATTTAATTTTCACTTAACCTTTGTTGTTTTAGAATTTCTTGCAAATTTAAGAAAAAATCCCCGATAATCATCACCCCGATAATAGAAATGTGGCATTTTATAGAAGAATATAACTCTATTTTGGCTTAAACAGCAAAAATTAATAATTTGCAGTATGCAATTTACATGCGCATACATGCAGCAACGCCCTTTGCTGATGCCACTTACTGTTTCGCTTACCTTTTGGAGCTTGCAAAAAGTGACTTGCAAAGGGCGTTGCCACATTTATTTGTTGCAGCCGGTGCTGTTGTTGGGCTGCGTGTTAATCAATCAGATTATTTCACTTGCTTCAAGACCTTGTCGTTCACAGTGATTGGGTATTTCTCTTTGAGACGGGCAACCCAGTCGGCTTCGAGTTGAGCTTGGTAATCACTGGTTACCGCGCCTTTCACATCGGCTGCCACTTCTGGCTGCTCAATGATGCGACCTTCATACTTGAAGTAGTTCTTGTATCTCTTATCTCTTGCTTGTGCTGCCGGACCATCGAAGACAAGATTGTCAACTACAGGGTTTTCGCCTTTTTCAACGAGAAGCTGCTCAATGCGGACGTCACGCTTAAACTCTTTGCGGAGTGTAGTGTAGATTGTGTCGCCACCGAGAGTCTTCAGTCGGTTTTTCACAAGAGCCTCGATTGAATCGTTTGTAGTATATATAACCACGCCCTTGAATTTGGGCTTCGACCAAGTGTACTTAGCCTTGTTGGCAAGGAAGTAATTCTCAAGTCCCTCTTTGTCGGTGTTAGCCTTATCCCATACGTTACGGTTACTAATCTCAAACAAGA
>CALZFJ010000093.1 GCA_945645715.1 uncultured Prevotellaceae bacterium
GTTGTAATACTCGTTGAGGAGATTTGCGTAGTCGGCGTGCTTTGAAGGAAGCATGTCCTTTTCATGCTCAAGCAGAGCCTCGCGCTCCATATCAGCCGTAACTTTAGCCACATATTCAGCCGGAGTTTGACTCTTGAGTTTCATTTTTGGGTTAAGTCGTGCTGCCACGTCGCTTGCCATAACTTTAGCCTTGGCATAGCTGAATGCGACGCAATTGAATGATTTCATCTTTTCTACAGTTGTTGAATCAAAAGCGTCCTTTGTTTCAGCCTCTAACCAAGCAAGGAATTTAGGATTCTCCTTCAGCTTGTATTCCTTCTTGAGATTTTCCACTTTAGCATCGCGAGCCTGATTGTTGCGCTCGTCGGCTGCAATTGTTTCAAGCAATCCGGCTTTACACTCATCAAACGACTTTACACCGCGGCTGTCGAGTTTCTTGATGATGTGCCAGCCAAATTGAGTGGCTATAGGCTTTGATATTTCACCATTGGCAAGAGCGAACGATGTAGCCTCAAATTCAGGGACCATCATGCCCGAACCGAACCAATTCAGGTGTCCTCCACGTCGTGCCGAGCCATCATCAGAGTGCTTTGTAGCAAGCTCTTCAAAATTAGCTCCGCTCATCAGCTCTTTATACAAGCTATCAATTTGCTGGTGTAACGCCTCCTTGATTGAGTCGTTTGCTCCACGTGGAAATAGTTTGAGAATGTGTGCCACAAGCACTTCGCCACGGCTTTCACGCTCAGCAAGGGTCTTTACGATGTGAACTCCAAAGTCGGTAGCAAACGGCTTCGACACCTCACCAATGGGAGTGGTATATGCTACAAGTTCAAATGCATAGGGGAAGCGTCCGGAGGTGATATAACCAAGGTTTCCACGGTTTTTCTTTGCAGAACGGTCGATAGAATATTTCACAGCGAGGTCGCCCATATCCTCACCGTTGAGAATGCAGTTGCGCAGGCTATCGGCTTTCGCATACGATGCACCATCGGGAGTTAATGGCAACATGATATGCATAGTTTCAACCTCGCGTAGCTTGCGGTCGTAGGCCTCATGGGCAAAGCGCAGAAGGGTTGCTGAGTCGGTCATATAAGGCTGAGCCAAATCGTTACGATACTTCGCAAATTCGGCAATAAACGCCTTTGTAGTGTCGATACCTGCAGCTTTAGCATCAGCCACTTTGAGTTTGTAAATCTTGAATCGCTCAAGATACTGCTCAAGTGATTCCTTTTCGATTTGCTGCTGGTTGTTTTTGTGATAAAGATACTCAAATTCCGACAACTTGACGTTGTCGCCGTTAATCTTCATGAGCACCGGGTCTTTTGCAGCCCATGAGATAAGGGCTGTTGCTGCCATGGCTCCAAGAAACAGTTTTTTTCTCATCTTTTTATCTATTTTATTTACATTTATTCTTTAATATGTATATTACATCACCTTTTATAACGTCGTTTTCTTGAAAAAATTATATTTTGGATAGAATTTAATCGAGATTTTATTATGCATGGATTTTTTCTGGCTTATTGAATAAAGGGATTTCTGATAGTAGTTTCACCAAAAGTATTGGATAGATTTGGCGGCATCTCAGCAGAGTGCTCAAAAATAAATTTTTGGCTTGTTGTTTTCTATTTGCACAAATATTCATTACTTTTGTAATGAAAAAATATCACATAGGCGTGATATTATGTGAGAATACTTATACAATATAAATATGAGAGAAAAGAAACTGAAATTTGGATTATTGCCAAGAATTATAATTGCCATTATTCTTGGCATTGTTGCCGGATATGTGTTCCCCGATTGGCTTGGAAGGATTTTTGTCACATTTAATGCCACTTTTAGTCAATTTCTGTCGTTTTGTATACCATTGATTATAATAGGATTTGTAACAATGGCTATTGGCGAAATAGGCTCAAAGTCGGGAAAGATGCTCCTGTTCACTGCCGTGCTTGCTTATGTTGCCACTTTTCTTTCGGCATCACTCTCATATTTCACAGGATTGCTCACATTCCCGTCGTTGCTGTCAGACACAGCAATAAGACAAGCAGCAGTTGCCGACAACTCCCTTGTCCCCTACTTCGTTATCAATATGCCACCTGTGGTTGATGTGATGTCGGCATTGGTGCTTTCGTTTGTATTAGGTCTTGGTATCTCCTGCCAAAGTGAAGATTCATCGTTGCGCCGAGGTTTCGGTGAGCTCCGTGAAATTATTGTGAAAGTGATAGGCAGTGTAATCATACCTCTGCTACCCATTTATATTTTTGGCATTTTCATGAATATGACCATTTCCGGTCAAGTGGGGGCTGTCCTTGCTACGTTCATAAAGATTATTGCAATAATATTCGTGATTCACATCGTGGTGCTTGTGTTACAATTCTCTGTAGCATCTTTCTTTACTACGACAAAGAATCCTTTTAAGCTCCTTGGAACCATGCTCCCGGCTTATTTCACAGCACTGGGAACACAATCATCGGCAGCAACTATCCCAGTAACCCTTGCTCAGACGATTAAAATGGGTGTTAAGCCCAGTATAGCCGGATTTGTAGTGCCGCTATGTGCAAATATCCACATGTCGGGCAGCGCGTTGAAAATTACAGCCTGCGCATTGGCATTGATGATGACCCAAGGTATTCCTTATGATACGCCTTTGTTTATGGGATTCATTGCAATGCTTGGCGTTACAATGGTGGCATCACCAGGCGTCCCTGGAGGCTCTATTATGGCTTCTCTTGGCATACTGTCGAGCATACTCGGCTTTACCGATGCCGACAATGCGTTGATGATTGCTTTATACATTGCAATGGATAGCTTTGGAACTGCATGCAACGTGACAGGCGATGGTGCACTCAGCCTTATTGTGAACCGTTTTTTTGCATCAAAGGTGTAGGGCCTTATAAAACACAAAAATAGCCGGCTGTTGAAAGTCCGGCTATTTTTATATCTGTAATTAGTGGTAAATGGCTGTTAACCTCGGCTGTAGTTTGGAGCTTCACTTGTGATAGCAACATCGTGCGGGTGGCTCTCGGCTACGCCGGCATTTGTGATGCGTGTGAATTGTGCGTGGTGCAGCTTCTCAATGTTTTCGGCGCCACAATATCCCATACCTGCGCGGAGTCCGCCAAGCATCTGATAAGCTACCTCATAGAGTGTACCTTTGTAAGGAACGCGGGCTGCAATACCCTCGGGAACGAGCTTGCGGTTGTCGGTGACGTTGCCCTGGAAGTAACGGTCTTTTGAACCCTTTTCCATAGCTTCAAGCGAACCCATTCCGCGATATGATTTGTATTTACGTCCGTTGAAGATGATAGTCTCACCCGGAGACTCCTCTACTCCTGCAAACATTCCGCCAAGCATCACCGAGTAGGCTCCTGCTGCAAGGGCTTTCACTATATCACCTGAATAGCGTATGCCACCATCGGCAATCAATGGAACACCTGTGCCTTCGAGAGCCTTTGCAACATCATATACTGCCGACAGCTGTGGTACTCCAATTCCGGCAATGATGCGGGTGGTGCAGATAGATCCCGGACCGATACCCACTTTCACACCATCTGCTCCATTCTCTACAAGGTACTTTGCAGCTTCGCCCGTGGCGATATTTCCTACAACTACGTCAATCTGCGGGAAGGCTGCTTTCACTTTGCGAAGCACTTCAACCACGCCCTTGGTGTGGCCGTGTGCTGTGTCGATTACAATAGCATCTACTCCGGCTTTAACGAGTGCAGTTGCACGCTCAAGGCTGTCGGTCGTAACGCCGATACCGGCAGCTACACGAAGACGTCCAAGATTGTCCTTGCATGCGTTAGGCTTGTCCTTTGCCTTGGTGATATCTTTGTATGTTACCAGACCGATGAGTCGTCCGTTAGCGTCAACCACGGGAAGTTTTTCGATTTTGTGGTTTTGGAGAATTTCTGCTGCTTCTTCGAGGTTGGTCGATTGGCTTGTGGTGATGATATTGTCCTTTGTCATCACTTCATCGATTACACGGTTGAGGTTTTTCTCAAAGCGAAGGTCACGATTTGTAACAATACCCACGAGTCGCATATCATCGTCAACCACAGGTATTCCACCAATCTTGTATTCCTTCATCATGTTGAGCGCATCGATTACGCGAGATCCTTGCTTGATGGTTACGGGGTCGTAAATCATGCCATTTTCAGCGCGCTTCACGGTGTGAACCTGGCGGGCTTGTTCCTCAATGCTCATGTTTTTGTGGATAACACCAATGCCGCCTTCGCGAGCAATCGCGATTGCAAGCTGAGCCTCGGTTACGGTATCCATTGCTGCCGACACGAGAGGAACGTTAAGGGTGATGTTACGCGAGAACTTGGTTTTGAGATTCACATTATTCGGCAAGACTTCAGAATATGCCGGAATCAAAAGGACATCATCGAATGTGAGTCCTTCCATTTTTACTCTATCTGCAATAAATGACATAAATGTAGATTTATTTTTTATTGCCTACAAAAGTACAAAGAATTTCTGATTTTTTCACCATTTCAAGTGGCGCTATGACAACTTTTTTTGAGATTTAACATTTCGCAATTAATACATAGCTAAAAATACATGTTTATACCCCATATTTTATACGGGGACAACAAGCATAGGTGTATCAGTCAAGAAGAGGATCTTGTGTGCAACGCTTGGATTAAACAAGCGTGCAAAAATGTTTTTCTTCTTGTTTGGGATAAGAATAAGATCCACCTGATTTGTCTTGGCATATTTGTCGAATCCGGATACAAAGTCTTTGTCGTCTATGCTTACGCAGTCGAATTGCACTCTATTATAGCGGTTTCGGCAATAATTGAGCAGAGCATCAATGGCGACATTATAGTTGTCGGTGTGCTTCTTGTCGATAACAGGGATAATGGTGACTTTTACCGGCGATTCACCGAGAGTACGGGTAAAGGAATCGAATGAAATCATATCCTGCTGGCGCAGATTGCTGAAGAACACTACATTGCGAACATCTGCGATTGAGTTGAGTGTCATATTTTCAGGCACTGCAAGAACCGGGAATTTTCCTGCGTCGAGCACCTCGGCGGTTACACTGCCTATCAGCTCTTTCTTATTCTTTCCGCGTGTCCCCATTACAATCACTTTAGGTTCAATCTCTTTTGAATAGTTGAGAATTGCATTTTCAGGTATCCCTTCGGTAATTACGGTGGAATATTTCACATCAGCCAATTGACCTGCTGCGATCTTTTGCTTGATAAGAGCTACAAACTTATCCATTTTGTCATTAGAGACTTTTTCGATTGTAGAGTCGTCGGCAACAAAGTCTGTAGCTTCATATTCATCGCTGTCGAATGGCATAATGTCGGAGTAAGGAGCATTTAAGTAGGAGTATAGGAGCACTACCTCACCGCGGTTTCGGTAGGCGAAGTCGAAACCCAGAGCGCAGGCTTTGAGTGAATAATCAGAGAAATCCACAGGTATAAGCACAGTATCGTTGTGGCTGTGCTCGGCATCGGCTGAGTTTGTTGATTCGATAATGCGTAGAGCCATGGGAAGGTCACGCTCATGTATCCTCACACGTACGCCCGAAGAGATAACGGGCTGTATGAGGTTCACATTGTGGATTACTGTTTCTATACCCTCACGTTCAAGTAAGGTTTTCAGAATCACAGCTTTCTCGTAAGTGTGAATTGCAATGGTAATCAACTTATCTCCGCTCGACATAACCTATGTTTTTAATTGCATGTATATATCTTTAAAAGGATAAGACGGATTGCCATGTTGTTGGTGGCGTCCGTCTTATCTCTCTTTGATTGTCTTCTTTGTTATTGTAACGCAAAATCAGGCATCTTTGTTCTGTTTTTCAAGAATCTCGATAGCCATGTCGTATATTTGCGTATCATCTAAAATCACGATTCCACCATCTGGTCCCGGCTCAATGTGTATGCCACAATTCTTTCCGTACTCATAGTTTGTACCGCCGAAATAATTTCTAACTGTTTGAACTGTGACATTCAACTTGTCGGCAATTAATGCCATTGAGCCGCTTGGCAAAGAATCCTTGATTCTGCGAAGCTCGTTAAATGTGATTGTTTTAGTCATGATACTGTAGTTTTTATTTGTTAGTATATATGTTTTTTATTGTTACTCTGAAATTTTCTATAAAAATAGGAACTAAGTTTGTAATGACCAAAAAAAATGCAAACTTTTTTTTATGTCGTAAAACATAGAATTGCTGCAAGAACTGCCAATCCACACATATTCACGCAGATAGAGTAGTTAATAAATTTTATCTGTGATGACGTGGGACAGTCGATTGTGCAATATAGGCGGGCTTTGGTTGCCAGAAGTTTTTTGTAGAGAAAATAGAGCAATGATGCTACTGCAAGTCCTACTATCATGCCTCCTATTATGTCGCCGGGAAAGTGTACGCCAAGATAGATGCGGCTGTACGAGAGTATGGTTGCCCACAAAAACATCAGCATGGTTAGCCACCGGTTCTTGAATAGCAAGGAAAGAAGCATAGCCACCCCAAATGAATTGGCAGCGTGGCTCGATACGAAGCCGTAAAGGCCACTCATGTAGCCATTAACGGTGTGCACAATGGGAATTAGTGCCTCGGTATGTGTTGGACGAAGCCGCTCCACTGCGTGCTTGATGATGCCCGATGAAATCTGGTCGCTCAATGTGATTGTGAGTGCTATCAGCAATAGTGCAGCCAAGCCATTGCGCCAGTTGTTCCGGAAAACCACATAGAGCAGTGCAAGGCACATAGGTATCCATGCCAATCGCGACGACACCAGCCACATAAACTGGTCGAAATAGGCATTGTAGTGTCCATTTAAAAAGGTGAATAGTTCTATGTCAATTGCTTCAAGATATTCTATCATAGTTGTAAAATAGTTGGTTATTTTGTGCTCCGAATAATGTTAGTAATACAGGAGATATGGATTCATTCGTTGCTCCTCCCCTATCTCAGTTGCCTCACCATGTCCTGAATATACAAACGTATCGGGAGGAAGTGTCAGAATCTTTTGCTTCACGCTATTTATCAGTTGCGCACTGTCACCTCCTGGAAGATCGGTTCTGCCAATGCTTCGGCGGAAGAGTGAATCGCCCACGAATACACAGCTTGACTCGGGTAGATAGAAAGCCAAGCCTCCTTGTGAATGACCCGGAACGGAAATCACTGTTATTTTTTCGCCATTAAGCGTCAGGCAGTCATTGTCATTGAGATTGTGGGTCACGGTTATTGGTTCACATTTATAGGGAAGTCCGAAACTTGCTACTTGCTGCTGAAGGTTCATGCCAAGTGCATTGTCGGCAGTGCTGGCACACACATCTACTCCATATTTGTCGGCAATGTATCTTGCAGCGAGTATATGGTCGAAGTGCTGGTGAGTGAGGAGTACACATTTCAAGTTGAGGTCATTATTGGCAATAAACTTATCGACGGCAGCACGCTCCCGCTCGTCGCACATACCCGGGTCGATTATTATTGCATCGCTACTCTTGCCATTCCACAAGATGTAGCAATTCTCACCAACGTGATTCACTATAAAGACTGATACATTCATTACTGTAATAAATACGGAGTT
>CALZFJ010000094.1 GCA_945645715.1 uncultured Prevotellaceae bacterium
TTCTTTCGATGAGAAATCTGCCGAAAGAATCGAGTCGCTTGCTCAGCGTCCCACTTTTATCAACAACAATGGCACCTTCTATTCCATTGCCATTCCCTACGATATGAGCACTGAGAATCATGGCGAACCAATAAAGTTGCCGGGTAAGGCTCGCTTCAAAGTGTGGCTCCGCGACGTGAACAGTGGTGACACCGGCGGCTCATCGTCGGAGGAAAACGAATATCACATTTTCTCGCTGAGCGACATCAAAAATAAGAATGGGGAGTCGCTGTTTGCCAACGGCATGACGTTCTTCGCCGGCTACAGCCACATGTTCACCGTGGGCTATCACTATGGTAAATTCACGGTAGATATCAATCCATCGTTCTCGTGGGTGGAGCAAGACCTCGGAAGTGGCGATTTCAACGACGTTCCAAATACACCCGGCACCTCTGAAACGCCCTACAAGTGGTGGACCGATTCCATCAACGCAGCTATCGATGGTGCACTCTACAACAACCAAACGTTCGACCCTCAATTCAAGATTTCTTCAGTCAAGGAGTTTATCGAGCTTATCAACCTGGTAAATGGCACTGCAGCAATGCATAAAGGCAACTTAGCCTCTACTGCACGATTCAGTAAAACGTGGGACGAAGAAAATGACTGCTGGAATCGGAAGGCAATTATAAACCCTGACAATGGTCTCAACCAATGGTGGTACGACCCCTATAATGTCACTGATGCAGGAAAAGGCGACACCATCTGGGTGACTCACGCCGTAGCTGCCAAGAAGGGCTATATCTTCTTCAAGCACTATTTCCCACCCGACGGTGACAAGCCGGCTTACACCTCCGAAGACTACCTGAATGGACCATACAGCTTCTACAGTGACATCATGAAAAGTTCGTTCAAGATAACACTCACACAAGACCTCGACTTTGGCGACTATCGCCTCACCGAAGGTGTGGGCAATTCTCCCGAAGCTAAGTTCCAGGGTATCTTCGATGGGCAGATGCACACCATCAGCAACGTGAATATGGCAGACGGCTACCTCTTCCCCTACACCGAGGGCGCTGCTATCACCAACTTGATGCTCACCGGCAACCACCCTCTCGGCGTGGTAAACGAGGGAACGACGACCAAAATCGCCGGCATTGCATCTTATGTGCCTGCACCAAGTAGCGGAAACTCACTGGCTGTAAATCTCAGCGGCTCAAGCTATGTAGTGGGTTGCATTCACCACAGCGAATCGGTAAACGATGCATCGGTTGCACTCGTGGGCAGTGCCAACGACCTCCACATGTGGGGCTGTATGCAGACGTCGGCGGGCATCAACGGCGGTGCGCTTGTCGGCTCTGGTGCAACAAATCTCGCACCCCAAGACCCCAACGACCTGAAGTGGAGTCGCTTCATGTGCAACTACTACGATGTCACCGAGTCGCCCGATGCCAATGCCGTGGGCACCGTCACCGACACCTACGCTGTGCAGGAGTATATCCGCGGCAGCCGCACCTACATTCTCTGCGCCGTCAACGACAACAAGCTTCCTGCCGATGCCTATCAGAATCTTCCCGACAACCGCAAGAAGGATATCTACGGTCTAGCGCCGTGGAAGGCGATGAACTATGGCATTCACCAGTATAACAACTCAGTGGCTGGCAAAGCACCTTGCAACGCCCACTACGAGGCTATCACTGCGGGATATTCCCACCTCTATCCGCTGCTGAAGGCAACCCGACCCACCGCCGGGCAATATGAAGATGTGCTCGAGCAGTCAAACTAACCACACACTAACTTTTGCAAGATATGAAACCACTATCACACATATTGATGCTGATGCTTGCCGGAACTGTCCTCTGCGGCTGTTCGGGCAATGAAGTAGCAGTCCCGGCTGAGGACAAACCGGTGCTGTTCACCGGCACCATCAAGCCATTTGAGGGTGAAGACATCCAATCGAGGGTAAATGTGGAAGGCACAGGCTTCACCGATGGCGATTTTATCCGCATAAAGGTGATTTGCCCCTACGTCACTTCGAGCGAATATGGCGAGCAGACCTACGGTGCTTCCTACGACAGCTTCTGGCTTCTGAAATCTAACAGAGGCAGTTGGGGCACACTCTCCGCCTCCGACGGTTGCGACATCAACGGCGACTACCTCGACAGCGGCTCACAGCCGATGTCGTCGCTCTATCTCTCACAGCAGACACCCTACGTATTTACAGCACAGACGTGGAGCGTGGAGCGCAAATTCGTCGCCGGTAGCAACTTAGTGCTGCTCTATTCACCCATTTTCCACGCCGACCAGTCGCGCGAGGCTAATTATCGCGCCTCCGACCTTCTGTGGGCACAAAGCTACCTCCAGACAGGCTCTGAGAGCGTGCATTTCGACTTCTACCACAAGATGGCAGCTCTGAAAATCACTATTGACGACTCTGCGTTGCCCGAGGGCGAAAAACTGAGCGACGATGCCATTCTTTCACTCTCGGGAATGCCCGGAATCGACCACGCCGAGGTGATTGTGGGCGACTACTATGCCGCAAAGAGCAAGACCGACGTGGCTTTTGGCTACAAGCAGAAAAACAAGTGCACGAAGGATAACAACGGCAAAGTGCTTGGAGTGGCTGTAAACACCGACTCCTATGCCTACACCATGCCAATGACAGGCAATCCCAATCCAGACTCGCGCTCTTGTGTGCCAAACGACGGCACCTACACCGCCTATAAAGATAAAGCCGCCACAAAACTCTACCGACTCATAGTGCCACCTTGCGTGCTTGAAAACGAGCCTGTTTTCCACCTCCTTGATGGCGACCGCCGTTGGACCTACGAGCTTAATCAGCTCAACTTCGAGCAGGGAAATCTCTACAAAATCACAATCAATGTAGTACCCGATTCACCTTCCATCTCAACTGAATGATGACTATGAACTATAAGAAATATGCAATAACGGCAATGACTGCCGCTCTCTTGGCAATCGCATCGTGCTCCGAGCAGAATATGCCCGGAGTGAACGATGACTGCGACCCTCGCTTGCTCACCGGCATCAATGCCTTGATGGGGCAAAGCGAGTCGCGAGCCTACGTGCCTCTCACCGACCCCAACTACATAGGCCGCAAGGATTTTGCCAACGGCGACAAACTGGTATTTACCACCATCAAGCGCACCAATAACCCTATTAAAGACTACACCTATGCAGGAATAGTGTGGAACCGCACCGGCGTTGGCTGGAATCGCGATAAAAACGACAGACAGCCCGAAAACATCTACTGGAGCGATGGTGAGAGCGGACACACATTCACCGCCTACAGCCTGCCTGTGGGCGATTTTGCCTGGGAGGAGAAGGGTGGCTACTACTTTGGCAAACTCGGTAATTTCACTACCGACGATGCCACCGCAATCGACTATTGCAGCACCTTTGGCAGCGACTTTTCGATAGCAGAAACCGACAGCGGCAGCATAAAGCTACGCCGCGACGACTTAGTGCTCTCGCACAAGACCGACCTCGTTGCCGACCCCGGTGGCTCTATTGCCACAGTGCGCTTCAATCACGCACTCAGCTTTGTGTATATCAAGGTGGATATCAACGGTTTTGCGGCTTCATCTATTGCCGAAGATATCAAATCGCGCGTGCACGACATGGAAATTCTCTCTCAGCCCATCTACTATAAGTGGAACAAACAAAGCAGCGCAGCCGAGCCTCTAAGTGGCAGTGAGAGTGAGAAACCCTCATGGATAACCGATGCCGCTGCCACAAAGACGCTCAAAGCGTGCATTTTCAATCCCAAAGGACAGAACAACAACCAGTATAAGGAATTTATCTTCACTTCGCTTGCAGTACCCACCACAGAGGCAGGTCGTACCATGCAGATGCGCTTCAAGGTCACTTATCCCGACCCGTTGCGCCCCAACACTGCCACTGTGACCAAAACCTATGTGGCAAAACTCAACGATGTGAAGCTCTATGCCGGCAAGCGCACGCAAATCAACATAACGCTGCACCACACCGATGAAACCATGACCGTGGGTGCCGAGTATCACGACTGGGAGTTTGTAAGTACCCCCGACAACTCCAATCTTACCAAGAAATCCACCTTCCTCAGCTATGTGTCGCGCGACAGTGTGACAATCCACACCGAATCAAAAGCTACAGAGGACGATGCCACATGGCTATACTACAAGCGCGATATTAATGGAGACATTCAGAAAGACGCTAAAGGAAAGGATATTATCCTCGATGTATATGGGAATGATGGCTCTCAGGAGAAGCCTTACATCATTGCTACTGCCGACCAGCTGCTGTCGTTTGCCTATGAGGTGAAAGGTACTGGAGGACGAGGTGCGGAATTTGATTTCAGCGGCAAATGTGTGAAGCTCGATGCTGCCATCACCATGCAGCCAAAACTCACCACACAAGCCGACGATGCAAGTGCCGTGCACTGGATTGGCATTGGCGACAATGACCATGCGTTCAATGGCAAATTCCTCGGCTATTCGCGCCAACTTAGCGGACTGCTCGGCAAACCGCTGTTTATCAAAACCGGTAAAGATGCCTTCGTGGAGCATATCAGCCTGAAGAATGTGCTTGGAGTAAATGGCGGTGGAGCTGCTGTTGAAACTAATGGCGGAATCCTCGGTGCCTGCATCATTGAGGGCGACGTGAATTACACACCTGAAGGGGGAGCCGGGGAGGGCGAACCAATCTATTGCGGCAGTCTTGCAGCCGTCAACGAAGAAACGGGGCATATACTCTCGTGTGTTCACATCGGGAAAGTGCAAGGTCCTGACTATGTAGGCGGTCTTGTGGGCTTGAATAAAGGCCACATCGTAGCCTCCTACCACACCGGCTATGTCATCTCAGATAGCAGCGACAATAGCAAAGTGCGTGGAACAGCAAAATCAGATAATGGGAAAGTGTTCGGCATTTATTTTAACTCCGACTATCTGCCGGGAACCAACGAATTAGGAGCACAATCTACAACGTACTTACAGAGCGAAAAATTTGTAAATGATATTAATGGTTGTAAGAGCGACTATATAACAAAGGAAGAAACCGGTCTATCATCTGATATACTCCTGCACTACAGCAATGAGCACAATTTCCAATATCGCCCGGGAGCTTATCCTCTCCCCAATTAATCTCTACTAAAAATCATTATCAAAAATAAGAATAGCCGCGAGCGACAACTCCCTCGCGGCTATTTTCATGCCTATCAATTTAGAATTTCACGGTTGCCGACAGCGGCAATGTTGCCGACGATGGTCCGGCGTGTATCACAAATTCGCCGGGTTCAGCCGTGAATCGGTGCTGCTTAACATCGTAGAAGCTGAACGCGTCGCGCGAGAGCTTTATGCTGATGCGCTTGGTCTCGCCACGCTTGAGCATCACCTTGTCGTAGCCCTTCAACTCCTTCACCGGGCGGACTATCGAGCACTCTGTGTCGCTCACATACACCTGAGCCACCTCGGCGGCATCGCGCTTGCCCGTATTGGTCACATCGAAGCTCACCACAGCCTCAAAGTCGCCTGTTTTCTCCACACTGATGTTGCTATAAGCAAAAGTGGTGTAGCTGAGTCCGAATCCGAAGGGGAACAGCGGCTCCACACCGTTGCGGTCGTAGCCACGATAGCCGCAGAAGATACCCTCGCCATAAATCACGCGCTTCTTGGTTTCCTGATTCTCATAGTAGTTTGCAATCGAAGGATTATCCTCAATGCGCTTCTCAATGGTCATAGGCAGCTTTCCGCTCGGCGAGATTTTTCCGGTGAGAATCTCGGCAAGGGCAGTTCCACCCTCCTCGCCGGGGTACCATGCCATCACCACAGCCTTCACCTTGTCGATCCACGATGCCATTTCCACGCCACCGCCGCTATTGATCACCACAATCACATTCTTTCCGGTGGCGATAGCCTCATTAAGCAAGTTGATTTGCATCGGGTCGATAGCAAAAGTGCGGTCGAAGCCCTCACTCTCGGTGCTCTTGTCGAATCCGAGCGAAACCACCACATTGTCGTATTTCTGCAGAGCGGCACGCAGCGAGCCGGTGTTGTGCACCTTCACGTGCAACTTAGCCACCGCATCTCGGGCGTTGTCGTAGTATTCCATTGCAATGCGATAGCTCTTGCCACCCTTTAGCGAAAGCAATCGGGTGCGGGTAGAAGCAGCGTGGTCGGTCCAGTCGGCGCATATCTCGTCGCCATCAAGCATCACGCGGTAGCCATCGTCGCCGGTAGCCTCAATCAGCACCTCGCTGTCGGCATCGAGGGTGAACGTGGTGCTCCATCGAGCCGAGAAGCCGTCGGCAGGCACACCCTCAGCGGGAGCAGCCTCTCCCCATTCGTGGTCAAGACCGCTCTCTTGGCGCGTCACCGCCGGGGTGCCTTCAAGGTTACGGTTAGCGAAATATTCAGCTTTATAGTCGAGGCTAAGATCACGGAGCCATACATCTTCGGCAATGAGATGAGCCTTCTTGCTGGCAGCCTTCAGTCCGCCCCACAGAGTGATGGCATTCACAGGGTGAACCTCGCCGCTACCCCCACCTTTCACCACGCGGTCGGCATTCGGGCCGATCACTGCCACCGAGCCTCGCAGCGGCAGCACGTTGCCGTCGTTCTTTAGCAGTACAATTCCTTCACGTGCCATTTCGAGGGCAGCACGGCGCGACTCGGGCAGCTCCACGCCATCTTCGTGGGTAGCCTCAAGCGGCTTGTCGAGCAACCCGAAGGAAATGAGCGTGCGCATAATGTTCACTACATGCTCATCAATCACGCTCTCGGGTAGCACACCACTCTCCACAAGCGGCATCAGGTTCTTGCGGTTCATGAATCTGGCGTCGGGCATTTCCAGGTCAAGTCCGTTCATGCAGCTGTTGAATGCCGATACGGTAGCACCCCAGTCGCTCATAAGTATTCCCTTGAAGCCCCACTCATCGCGGAGCTTGGTGCGAAGCAACCACTCGTTTTCGGCTGTATATACGCCATTGAGCAGATTATAGCTGCACATCACAGCTCCCACGCCACCCTTGGTGATTGCCTTGCGGAAAGTGGGGAAATAAATCTCCTCCATAGTGCGCTCATCAACGTCGGAGCTTACCGTGAGTCGGTCCCACTCCTGGTTGTTGGCAGCAAAGTGCTTGATGGTTGCAATTGTGCCCATCTCCTGCACGCCAAGCACATATTCCAGTGCTGTCTCTGAGGCAAGATAGGGGTCTTCGCCGAAGTATTCAAAGTTGCGTCCGCACATCGGCGCACGATAAATGTTCACACCGGGTGCCAGAATGATTCCCACCCCGTAGGAGCGGCAATCGGCACCAATTCCGCGTCCCACATTGCGCACTAAGTCGCGGTTCCACGATGATGCCGAAAGCACACCACAAGGATAGTAAGTGCTGTGCACGCCGTTGCGCATTCCCTGCGGGCCATCAGCCATCTTCACGGCAGGCAGTCCAAGGCGCGGAATGGCACGAATGGTAAAGCCATCGGTGTCGCCACCCATGTAATCGATTTTCTCTTCAAGAGTCATTTTTGACACAATCTCACGAGCCTCCTGAGTGTGGGCATCGGTGATTGCATGCAC
>CALZFJ010000095.1 GCA_945645715.1 uncultured Prevotellaceae bacterium
TCGCTTCATCTCACAGAGTGTATCACTTGGCAAATTCCATCATGCGGCTAAGATATTTGCCTATGATGTCAAATTCCAGATTCACCACCGTTCCTTCGGTGATTTGGTGGAAATTGGTGTTGTCGTGGGTGTAAGGTATGATGCACACCTCAAAGCCGTCGCGCTCAGAGTTGCACACGGTGAGGCTCACACCGTTCACGGTCACACTGCCCTTTTCCACCGTCACATAGCCTTTACGGGCAAGCGCGGGATTGCTCTCGTAGCCGAAGCGGTAGCGCCACGAGCCTTCCTCGGGTGTCACGCTCAGGCATCGTGCTGTCTGGTCCACGTGTCCCTGCACAATGTGGCCGTCAAGCCTGCCGTTCATCATCATGCTGCGCTCAAGGTTCACCTTGTCGCCCGGTTTGAGCAGTCCGAGGTTTGAGCGGTCGAGCGTTTCCTGAATTGCCGTTACGGTGTAAGTGCCGTCGCCGGGCAGTTCCACCACGGTGAGGCACACTCCATTGTGAGCCACGCTCTGGTCGATTTTCAACTCGTCGGTAAATGAGCAACGCAGCGTGATGTGCAGGTTGCCGTCGTCTTTGCGCAAGCCCACCACGGTGGCTGCTTCTTCTACTATTCCTGAAAACATAGTATCAAAATATTTTTTCTTGTTTTTATCGGTTTGTCAAAGCCTACTTGAATACGGCGGTAAAATTACTCATTTTTTGCGAACAATGCAACCGTTTTGCCCTCGGTTGATGCCGCTCACGCCTCGCGCAGCACCGCAAGCATCTCGGCTGCTGTGAGCCGGGTCTTCGGGTGACGCCACTCGGGGGCTATCTCTGCCATCGGCACGAGCACAAACTCCCGCTGCTCCATGCGCGGATGCGGAATGGTGAGCGCGGCTGTGTCAATCTCCATATCGTCTATCGCTATCACGTCAATGTCGATAATGCGGTCGGCATAAGTGCCATCGGCGTTGCGGTGACACGCGCTTCCCATCGCCACTTCTATGCCATGCAGCTCGCCCAGCACCTCTTGAGGCTCCTTTTCACTATCCAGAGCGACACCCACGTTGATGAAGCGGTTCTCCGACTCATATCCCCACGGCTCCGACTCGAATGGCGCACTCTGCACCACTTCTGCCGAGAATCGCGCTGCTATCTCAGCGACCGCAAGGGCTACATTTCCTTTGCGGTCGCCCATGTTGGTTCCTATGTTGAGGTAATATCTCATTCTTTTTTCTGCAAATTTACTCTTTTCTGAAATATATTTCGTAATTTTGCGATGTAATATAGCAATTTTATCCACTTCACACGAGAGATTATGGACGCACTTGACAAAATCGACATCAAGCTGTTGCAGATTCTGCAACAAAACTCCAACATCACCACCAAAGAACTTGCCGCTAAGGTGAACCTGTCATCTACTCCGGTATTCGAGCGCGTGCGACGCCTCGAAAAGGAGGGCTACATAAAGCGCTACGTTGCCTTGCTCGATGCCGAGAAGCTCAACCGCAACCTCTGCATTCTCTGCAATGTGAAGCTAAAGCAGCACAATGGCACGCTTGGTCGCGAGTTTATGGCTGCCGTAAACGCGATTCCCGAGGTTACCGAGTGCTACAACATCTCGGGCGACTTCGATTATATGCTCAAAATCTATGTGCGCGACATGAAGCACTACGAAGCCTTTGTGCTCGACTCCCTCGGAGCAATTCCAAGCGTTGGCAGCCTCCAGAGCAACTTTGTGATGTCGGTAGTGAAGCAATCTCCCGAAATCCCCATCTAACCCCTCACCGCCGTAGCCAAGAAAAAAGTCAAAGCCGCAACAATGCAGCACATCATTCGTTGGTGGTTAGTTTTCATTATTTTATGCTTATGAGGGTTGTTGTTGTCGATTCTATACCTTGTTGTTTTCATCAATGAAGCGCAATTCAGCTTCGAGCATAGCCAGCTTGGGCATATCAAATCCTGCCGCGCGTGCCTCTGCAATGGGGTGGGTATAGATATACTCTATCTCCATAGGGCGATGAAAATCATAGTCGAGCTTCATACTCGGCGAGTATGGTGTCATTTGTAGCGTGCTCTCTATCATCTTGTCGGCAAAAGTGCAGTCAAGGTCTTTCACTCCGAGGGCTTGCGCCGCGCCTATCACCTCAAGCATCTGGTCGTAGATAAGCTGTCGCGTAGCCTCGTTGGCAAGCAGGCGGTCGGTCTGCGTATTAAGTGCCACGGTCATGCCGTTGAATGGCATATTCCACACGGCTTTTTTCCATCGTGCCTCGCGATAATCCACCTCGGCGGCTTTCACCCCGGCTTCATTCAGTCCGGCAATGAGCTGCGCAAAGCGTGCACTGTCGCGGCACGAATAATTGCCAATGTTGATACTTCCGTAGCACTGATGGTTCACACGCCCGGGTTCGCTCTTTGCCGAACAAATAAATGCCAGCCCTGCCGCAAGCTGTGCCTCGGGGAACATTGCCTGCACATCGGCTTCCACGCCTATTCCGTTCTGTATTAGCAGCACCAGCGGCTGCGATTGCAGCAACGTCGTGAGGAGCGATGGCAGCAGACGGCGGTTGTTGGTAGTTTTCAGTGCCACTATCACCACATCACATGCCGGCATATCTGCCGTGCTGTGATAAATATTTGGATCCGACAGATGAAAACTTCCGTCGCACGAATCAATCTGCAATCCGTTCTCTTTCACAAAATCATAGTCGGAGTGAAGCAGAAAATGCACGTCGTTTCCGGCGTATGCGAGTTTCGCTCCATAATAAGCCCCGATGGCTCCTGTCCCTATTACAGCGTATTTCATATTCAGTAAAAATAAATCATTTCAAATCTAAAAAACCTTGGTCGTGCCTCCCTGCGCAGCTCTTTCCCCCACCTTGTAGGGTCGCGCCTTGGTGCGACCGAGCCTCCCTGTGATCCTCCTCTACCTCTTGCCCAAATCAATTTTCAGCTCCTCATTGGCAAGCATTACATTGGGGAATGTGCGTAAGGCATCATCGAGCAGCACACGGTCGTCTGTATATTGCTTTGAGAAATGCCCTATTATCAGGTTCTTTGCCCCGGCAAGTCGAGCAATCTCGGCGGCATCGGTCGATGTGCTGTGTCCGCGAGCCTTCGCCTTGGCTGCAAGCGAGCCATCGTAGGTCGCTTCATGATAGAGCCAATCCACCCCCTTCACCGACTCTGCCACACGGTCGTTGCGCATAGTGTCGGAGCAGTAGGCATAGCTCACGCTCGGTTCTGCCGGAGTGGTGAGCATAGCGTTGGAAATCACCGTACCATCGGGTTTCACGTAGTCCTCGCCGGCGCGGAGGCTGTTCATAAAGTAGTTAGGCACTTCGTGATAACTTGTCATCTCCGGATTGATGTGGCGCAACTTTGGTTTCTCCACAAACTTGAATCCCACAGCCGGAACGCGGTGGAACAGCGGAAACGTGTGCACCTCTATGGCGTTATTCTCATAAATCAGCCCCTCCTTGCGCTCTATGATATTGAATTTCACTTCAAAGGGCATCTCGCGGCAGAAGTAGTCGAGCAGTCGCCCGAATTGGTCGGCTCCGTCCTTGAATATGTGCACGGTGAGCGTGCCGCCCTTCTCAAGCAGTGCCATGGTAGATATGAGTCCGGGCAAGCCAAACACATGGTCGCCGTGCAGATGACTGATAAAAATATGGTTAAGACGCGAAAATTTCAGCTTCATGCGACGCATTTGCAGCTGTGCGCCCTCACCACAGTCAATCATATAGAGCTGGTCGCGAATGTCGAGCACCTGGCACGACGGCATGTGGCGCATAGTGCACGTTGCCGACCCACAACCCAATATATTCAGTTCAAAGTTTGCCATATCAGAGCATTTATCATCAATTAAATATCACATTCATCGTCATAGAAAGCCCCCACTCTTACCTCTTACCTCTCACCTCTAAACAACCTCCATCACCGAAATCTCCTGCATTATCGTCACAGCCTCCTCCACGGTAGCCACATTGGCAAAGAGTATCGACCGCTTGCCATTCTTCTCGCGGAACTTGCATCGCAGCGGATTGCGCTGTATGTAGCTAATAATGCGTCCGAATGCCGCCGACTGGTAGTAAGCCTTGTTCTCCTCGCCCACGAAGTAGAGATACATCTGCCCCATCTTCAGCGCCACTTTCTCCACGCCGAGGCTTCGTGCCAGGCGTCGGAGCGACACTATGCGTATCAGCTCCTGTGCCTCGTGCGGAATCTTGCCGAAGCGGTCTTCAAGCTCGCGGCGGAACTCCATCACGTCGGTTTCGCGCTCCATGTTGTCGAGCTGCTGATACAGGCTTATTCGCTCACCCTCCTGAGGCACATAGGTTGCCGGAAGCAGAAGCTCCATGTCGCTCTCTATGGTGCAGTCGGTCACATATTGTGGCTCATCGGCGTCGCTCTGTGCCACTGCATCGTCGAAGGTGTCGGAGAACTCCTCGGTGCGCAGCTCAAGCACTGCCTCCTTGAGTATTCTCTGGTAGGTTTCATAGCCCAGGTCGGCAATGAATCCGCTCTGTTCGGCTCCGAGCAGGTTGCCGGCTCCGCGTATGTCGAGGTCCTGCATGGCTATGTGTATGCCGCTGCCAAGCTCCGAAAAACTCTCTATCGCCTGAAGCCTTCGCCGTGCCACCGGTGTGAGCGGCTTGCCGGGCGGAACGAGCAGATAGCAGAATGCCTTGCGCGAGCTACGCCCCACACGTCCGCGTAGCTGGTGCAGCTCGCTCAGTCCGAAGTTCTGGGCGTTGTTGATGATGATGGTGTTCACGTTGGGCATGTCGATGCCGCTTTCTATGATGGTGGTGGCGAGCAGCACGTCATAGTCGTGATTGGCAAAGTCGATTATCGCCTTCTCAAGCTGCTCGGGCGGCATCTGTCCGTGTCCCACCACCACCCGGGCATCGGGCACAAGGCGGGCTATCATGTCGCGAAGATTATATAGCTGCTCTATGCGGTTGTTCACGAAAAACACCTGTCCGTTGCGCGACATCTCAAAGTTGATTGCCTCTGCCACTATATCGTCGTTAAGTGAGTTCACCGATGTGAGTATGGGATAGCGGTTTGCCGGAGGTGTGGTGATGGCACTCAGGTCGCGTGCTCCCATCAGCGAGAATTGCAGCGTGCGCGGTATCGGTGTTGCCGACATGGTGAGCGTGTCCACGTTCACTTTCAGCTGCTTCAGCCGCTCTTTCACCGACACTCCGAATTTCTGCTCCTCATCTACCACAAGCAGCCCTAAGTCGTGGAATTTTATGGTCTTGCCTATGAGCTTGTGCGTGCCTATGATGATGTCGATTTTCCCTTCGGCGAGGTCGCTCGTTATCTGCTTCACGTCCTTCGGGCGGCGTGCGCGGCTCAGATAATCCACACGCACCGGGAAGTCTTTGAGTCGGTCCTTGAAGGTGTTGTAGTGCTGGTAGGCGAGCACTGTGGTGGGCACGAGCACTGCCGTCTGCTTTCCATCTACTGCCGCCTTGAAGGCCGCACGGATTGCCACCTCGGTCTTACCGAAGCCCACATCGCCGCAGATGAGGCGGTCCATGGGCTTGGCACTCTCCATGTCGGCTTTCACGGCTGTGGTGGCTTTGAGCTGGTCGGGCGTATCTTCATAGACGAACGATGCCTCAAGCTCCTGCTGCATGTAGCCGTCGGGCGAAAAGGCAAAGCCTTTCTCCTCGCGGCGGGCGGCATAGAGCCTGATAAGGTCGCGTGCTATGTCCTTCAGCTTGCTCTTGGTGCGCTCCTTCATGCGGTTCCACGCTCCGCTGCCCAGCTTGTTCAGCCTCGGCTCCACACCTTCTTTTCCGCGATACTTGGCAAGCTTGTGCAGCGCGTGTATCGACACGAAGATGATGTCGTCGTTCTGGTAGATGAGCTTTATCATCTCCTGCATCTTCCCGTTCACGTCGGTGCGAAGCAGTCCGCCGAATTTTCCCACTCCGTGGTCCACGTGCACTATGTAGTCGCCCACCTCTATCTGGTTCAGCTCCTTCAGCGAGAAGGCGAGCTTACCCGAGCGTGCACGGTCGCTCTTGAGACTGTATTTGTGGAAGCGGTCGAATATCTGGTGGTCGGTAAACACGCACACGCGCTGGTCGTCATCTACGAAGCCTTCATGCAGGGTGTGCAGTATGGGCGTAAATGTGATGTCGTCCTTGCGGTCTTCAAATATCACGCGAAGGCGTTCGGTTTGCTTCGCGCTGTCCGAGAGTATGTATATCTTATAGCCCTTATCAAGAAAATCCTTGAATGAGCTGCTTATGAGGTCGAAATTCTTGTGATAGATGCCCTGTGGCGTGCAGTGCAGCCGCAGTCGTGCCTCCGATGCCACTCCCGCTGCCGATTCGCCTTCGTGGTAGTCGATGCGGCGGAAGTCGGCAAACCGCCTGGCAAATTCCTCGGCATCCACTATTTTCTTCATCGCGTCTTTGTCGCCTTCTTCGGCTATCATCGCACTTTCCGAGAATTTTTCGGCTGCTATGGCTTTGATGCGCTCCAAGAGCCACCGATGGTCGTGGCACACGAGCACGGCCTTGTCGCCTATGTAGTGCAGCAGCGATGTGCCACTGTTGCTGTCGCTGCCGTTGCCGTTGATTATCGAAATCGAATCGACATTCTCCACCGAGAGCTGTGTCTCCACATTGAAGGTGCGTATGCTTTCTATCTCGTCGCCGAAGTAGTCCACGCGATAGGGAAGTTCAAAGGCAAATGAGAACACATCGAGTATCGAGCCGCGAACGGCAAACTGCCCCGGCTCATACACATAGTCCACCTCTACAAAGCCAAGCTCCCTGAGCCGCTTCGCCACCTCGGAGAGGTCGCTTTCGGTGTCCTTGGTCAGTGTCACCGTCGAGGCTTCTATGTTCTTGCGGCTCTGCACCTTCTCGGCAAGTGCCTCGGGATAGGTCACCACGCAGTGCAACTTGCGGTCGGTGTGCCAGCGATTGAGCACCTCGGTGCGAAGTATCTCCTGCGGCGCATCTACCTGCCCGTATTTTATGTCGCGCTTATACCCCGAGGGGAACATTAGCACCGCGCTCTCGCCCATCATCTGGCACAAATCGTGGTAGGCATATCCCGCCTCGTCGAGGTCGTTGGCTATAATCAGATAGGGCTCCTTGCCCTTGGGTAGCTGCGTAAACAGCATTGCTGCCGCCGACCCCGCAAGTCCGTCGATTTCCGACACCCTGTTGCGGCGGTCAGCAAGCAACCGGCTCAAAGCCTCCTTACGTGCTTTCGAGCCAATTATCTCACAAAGTTCTTTTATCTCCACTTCTCCAATCTTTCAAAAAAATCCCTCCAATCAGCGATCCCTCTGCGCTCTCACTGAATGGCAACGTAGGGTCGCGCCTTGGTGCGACCGAGCCATCCGGCACACCACCACCCCCACCGCCACCCATCGCAGCGAGCGTCAGCGAGCCCTC